>REAV01000013.1 GCA_004294465.1 Sphingobacteriia bacterium
TATCTCTTAATTCATATCTCTTAATTCTTTAATGCCCTCCCGATTGCAATACAATTTCATCATCAATTGGTTTGGATTCTTTGATCAATAATGTTGCTCCGCACGCAAGCAATAACAACACTCCTCCAAATACAATGGCTTTGCCTGGATCATTGTCTAAAAAATGATTTAACACAAATCCGAATGTGGTGGTTTGTAAAATCATTGGAATCACAATCATCATATTGATAATACCCATATACACTCCATATCTTTCTTTCGGAATATCATTCACAACCATTAAATAAGGAACACCCATCATACTTGCCCAAGCAATACCAAAACCAGTCATTGGAATAAACAATAAATATTTGTCTTCTATATAAGGGAATGCCAGTAATGCTAAGCCGGCCATTAATAAACAAATTATATGCACTTTTTTAGGACTGTATTTTTTGGTCATATACACTAAACCAAAAGCCGATAAAAATGTAATTACATTGTACCAGCCATTTACTAATCCTGCCCAGCCAACTGCTTCTTCGTATAAAGTTTTATTGGCTGATGGACTGGTTTTCCAAACTGATTGTGCAATACTTTTAGATGCGTTTTGCCAGTAGCAGAAAAGGGCATACCACTGGAATAAATAGACCAATGCCAATTGCCACATTACTTTGGGCATATCAACAATAGCATGAGCAATTTCTAAAAATGGTTGAAATACACCTTTTTTATTGGAACGTAAAACAGCCAACTCTTCTTCAGTTGGAGGAATCTCCGGAGTTTTAGTAATGCTCCATAAAACTGAAGTGATTGAACAAATAGATCCTAAAAAGAATGACCCGAAAACCCAATAGGGGATTGCACCATGTTTTCCTGGAATGAATTTTTGAAAAATGAATAATGAAATGTTTGCCAGTGTTATTCCAAGGCCTGTAAAAAAACTTTGTGTTAAAAAACCACTGGCGTGTTGTGAGGTTGGAAGTTTGTCTGCTATAAATGCTCTGTAAGGCTCCATAGCAGTATTATTGGCCGCATCTAAAATCCATAACAATCCTCCTGCCATCCATAAACTACTACTGAATGGATAAATGAATAAACACAAACTGCAGAATAGGGCCCCAATAAAAAAATAGGGTTTTCTTCTTCCCCAACGAGGATGCCAGGTTCGATCGCTCAACACGCCAATAATTGGTTGAATAAGCAAGCCAGTCATTGGACCGGCTAAATTAAGCAGCGGAATTTGATCGGGTTGAGCCCCTAAGAAATCATAAATAGGATTTACAGCACTCTGCTGTAAGCCAAAACTGTATTGAATTCCAAAGAAACCTACGTTCATGTTGATGATCTGCATGAAACTCAGGCGAGGCTTTAATAAAGACATATGGCAATAGTTGGACTTTAAAAGTAGTGAAATGATTTTGAAGAAAGCAGTAGTTTAAATTCTTTATTCATTGCAAACGATTGCAGCCCTTTTACACGGAGAACCTTATTTTTGCTGAATGCAACACGCTTTTAGTTATGATAAGAAAAAAGTGATTCAAGCTTTACGCTACCATTTTGTTCAAAGACCGGAATTGAGGATATTAATAGTATTGGTCAATGTATTCGCGATTGTAGCTGCTATTTTATTTTACACCAAAAAAATCAGGCCCGAGCCTTTTTTATTGGGCTCAATTATTTGGCTTATTTTGATGGCCACTTTCTGGTATTTCCTTCCCAATAGTATATATAAAAGGGCTGCCACATTTAAAGATCATTTCACCATTTATTTAAATGATGAAGGTGTGCATTTAGAAAATGAACGTGGCGCATCGCAATGGAATTGGAAACAATTCACCCATTATTTTGAAAGTCCACATTTTATTCATTTGTATTTCGATTCTAAATCTTTTTTTATTGTACCCAAAGATGGAATGACGGAAGAGATGAAGCATGAATTGAGAGGCTTGCTTAAATTAAGAATTAAGAGATAAAAGATAAGAGATAAAAGATAAGAGATAAAAGATAAGAGATAAAAGATAAGAGATAAAAGATAAAAGATAAGAGATAAAAGATAAGAGATAAAAGATAAGAGATATAAGATATAAGATACAAGAGTTTTGTAATTGGGTGTTTTAATTTCAAAATTAGGGTATAACTACTTGTTTATTTCTTTGAAAGAAATACATCTTTATTGAATGAGTAAAGACAGTATACTTGCTGAAAAATGTTTTTTATTTGCCAAATCAATCATTTTATTTCATACAGTTTTTATTAAACGGCACACAGTTTTGTATGATATAAGTATTCAATTACTTAAAGCTGGGACATCTGTAGGGGCGAATGTAGAAGAAGCTATAGGTGCATATAGTAGAAAAGAGTTTGGCTCAAAACTTTCAATAGCAAATAAAGAAATTCGAGAAACTATATACTGGCTTAAATTGATTAAAGAGACTGTTTCTGAAACAGATCAAAACCTCGAGAATTTAATATTGAAAGCAGATGAAATCAAAAGAATACTTACTTCTACACTAATAACATTAAAAAGAAACTTAGCATAATATACATCTCAAGTCGAATATCTTATATCTCATAATTCATATCTCATATCTCATAACTCCTTCTCCATAATTACATGTTGAATCGTCAATTCAATAAACGGTTCACCGGTTACAGTGTAACCTAATTTTTCAAAAAATGGAATTGAACTCAAGCGAGCATGCATAATTATTTTTTGGTATCTTCTATCTCTGGCAACGTTTTCGGCAAAAAGCATCATTACTCTGCCGATGCCTTTACCTTGTAAGCCAGATAACACAGCCATTTGTCTTAATCGAACTTCTTTTTTGGAATTTTCAACGAGCATACAACAACCCTCTAGTACATCATCATCAAAACAGCCCAATAAAATATTGTGTTCTTCTTTTTCTAATTCCTCCCTACTAAAATCCAACCCTAATGGTTTACGCAACATTTGGTACCTTAATACTAACATTTGTTCGTATTCCTTGGAGCCATATTGAATCATTTTTAAGGCCATTGGCAAAAAATCGAGGTTGTTGGATGTCTAATATAACCATCATTTTTAAAAAAAAGGCTAAAAAAGCCGAATAATTGGGTTTTTTAAGCACATTCCTACATACTGTGGAAACAAAAATGCCATATTGTATTGCTTATATCGCAAAATGTATATTTTTGCCGCAGTAATCAAAAACTTTTACAATGTCAGACATCGCTACAAGAGTAAAGAAAATTATCGTTGACAAATTAGGTGTGGATGAAGCAGAAGTAACTAATGAAGCTTCTTTTACCAACGACCTAGGTGCAGATTCTTTAGATACCGTTGAGTTAATCATGGAATTCGAAAAAGAATTTAACATTTCTATTCCTGATGAGCAGGCTGAAACCATCACCACTGTTGGACAAGCGGTTGCTTATTTAGAGGAACACGCTAAGTAAGATAGACACAACTAGGAATAATTAATCCGCCTTCTTGCGGCCCTACAGCCTCGAAAGGCGGATTCACTTTTAACAGAACCCTTTTATGCAATTGAAAAGAGTAGTCGTTACAGGTATTGGAGCATTGACTCCCATTGGCAATAATCTCAATGATTATTGGAATGGGTTAATTAATGGTGTTCCTGGTGCTGCGCCTATAACCTTATTTGATGCAAGCAAGTTTAAAACAAGATTTGCATGTGAAGTGAAAGGGTTTGATCCTACTCAATTTATGGAGCGCAAAGAAGCTCGTAAGTTGGACCGATTTGCTCAATTGGCCTTGGTAGCAAGTGATATGGCTGTAATTGATGCTCAACTTGACAATGAAAGAATCGATAAAGACCGTGTTGGCGTAATTTTCGCCAGTGGTATTGGTGGGTTAACTACTTTTCAAGAAGAAGTCATCAATTTTGCGAATGGAGATGGAACTCCACGTTTCAATCCTTTCTTCATTCCAAAAATGATATTGGATATTGCCGCAGGGCAAATTTCTATGCGCCATGGATTTAGAGGTCCCAATTTTGCAGTGGTTAGTGCCTGTGCATCAAGCACCAATGGCATCATTGCTGCAGCAGATACCATTCGATTGGGTAAAGCGGATATTATTATTAGTGGTGGATCTGAAGCCGTAATCAGCGAAGCTGGAGTTGGTGGATTCAATGCCATGAAAGCCATGAGTGAACGAAATGATGATCCTGAAACTGCAAGCCGTCCTTATGACAAAAACAGAGATGGTTTTGTTATGGGAGAAGCAGCAGGCGTAGTTGTTTTAGAAGAATATGAACATGCTATTAAACGTGGTGCAAAAATTTATTGCGAAATAGCAGGAGGTGGTGCATCTGCTGATGCATACCATTTAACTGCTCCTCATCCTGATGGATTAGGTGCAAGAAATGTGATGATTGCTGCATTGAAAGATGCAGGAATGCGCCCCGATGAAATCGATTATATCAATACACATGGAACATCCACTCCTTTAGGAGATGGTGCAGAAGCAAAAGCAATCACTGAAGTTTTTGGTGATCATGCTTACCAATTAAATATCAGTGCAACAAAATCAATGACAGGTCATTGTTTAGGTGCTGCTGGAGTAATTGAAGCAATTGCTTGTATCCAAAGCGTTATACATGATATTGTTCCCCCAACAATCAATCATTTTACAGACGATCCGGAATTAGATCCAAAATTGAATTTTACATTCAATAAAGCACAACAAAGAACAGTGAGAGCGGCATTGAGTAATACATTTGGATTTGGCGGACACAATGCTTGTGTAATTGTAAAGAAATACGTAGCCTAGAAACAGCTTTCATATATAGTGCAATTTTTCAAAAACTTGTTTTCATTTAAATCAACTTCTGCTTTTGATCAGCAGATCATTGATATGTTGGGGATACGTCCTGGCAATATTCAGTTGTACCGCAATGCACTGAGTCATCGATCTGTGAAAGAAACACCCGATGAAAACAATGAACGTTTAGAGTTTTTGGGAGATGCTGTATTGAGTGCAATTGTTGCAGATTATTTATTCAAGCGATATCCCTATAAAGGAGAAGGTTTTTTGACCGAAATGCGCAGTAAAATGGTGAATCGGCAACAGCTCAATGATATCGCGCTCAAAATGGGATTGCGTAAATTAACTTTCTACAATAAGTTCGACAATGCATTGAAAGGAAGTCAGATTTTCGGCAATACGCTGGAAGCCTTGATAGGAGCGGTTTATCTCGATAAGGGTTATGATAAAACAAAAACCTGGATACTCAAGCAAATCATTATTCCGCATTTATTTTTAGAAGATCTGGAGTTGATAGACATCAACCTAAAAAATAAATTAATTGGATGGGCCAATAAAAATGGCAAGACCATCACTTTCGATTTAGCAGAAGAAAAATTAGAAGGCAATCGCCGAATTTTCACCATGAACGCTGTTTTAGATGGCGAAATTTTTGCACAAGGCAAAGCCGGCAATAAAAAAGATGCCAGCCAGGTTGCTGCACAAATAGCTGTGGAAAAATTAGGGCTTTAAATCTACCATCAACTGTTATTTCCCCGTTCATTTATGGTATTTATACCTATTAATTTCTCCTATCTAGGTTTTAAGTTTGTCTGATGGCTGAGAGCATTCATTCAATAGTGATTTCTGAAAATATTGTTTCAAATAAAATTTACTTTATCAGAGAACAAAAAGTAATGCTCGATAGAGATCTTGCGGAACTTTATGGAGTAAAATCAATTAGATTAAGAGAACAGGTAAAACGAAATATAAATCGGTTTCCTAAAAATTTTATGTTCCAGTTATCTGATGAGGAAGCTGATGCAATGGTATCGCAAAATGCGATACCATCAAAACAACATTTAGGTGGTTCATTACCATATGTTTTTTCTGAACATGGCGTATTAATGTTAGCTAATATATTAAAGAGTGAAAGGGCTATTCAGGTAAGCATAAAGTTGGTAGAAATCTTTATTAAACTTCGCGAAATGGTACTTACACATAAAGATATTTTATTGAAATTGGAACAACTAGAAAAAAAGGCATCCATAAATGATAAGAATATTCAATTGATTTTTGAAGCTTTAAAAAAATTACTTACTACTCCACAAGTGCCAAGAACGAAAATTGGTTTTAGGAGGAGTGATGAGGTTTAATGAAAATTAGCAAACTGATTACTTTTTGAAATTGTTTGAGGTGCCAATTTTGCACATCAAGTATTCCTTTAAATCTCCTGACACAATTCAATCAACACACCATTGGTTCCTTTGGGATGTAAAAAACAAACCAATTTATTATCAGCGCCTTTCTTGGGTGTTTCGTTTAATAATGTAAATCCTTCGGCAACCAATCTTTTCATTTCTGCATGTATATCGGCTACGTCAAATGCAATATGATGCAATCCTTCCCCCTTTTTTTCGATGAATTTATCGATCACATTGCTTGAGCCATTACCGGCCGGCTGGTCTGACCGTTGGGAGGCCACCAGTTCTATTTTTGTCTCTCCTTTTTTAAAAAATGCAGTACTGACTTTTTCCGATTCAACTTCTTCGGTTTTATAACAGGGTGAATTGAGCAATTTTTCGAATAATTCAATGGAGACCTGGAGGTCTTTTACTGCAATACCAATGTGTTCTACCTTTAACATTACAAATTATTTATATATTATGATTTCGATTTAAGGAAAAACAACTGCTAGCTATATTTCTAGCCAAATTTATAGAACCTATTCCACTACTTTTGCGTTATTAGAAAAAACAAGCAATTCCTTATGTTGAAGTTACCAATTTACTTAGATAACAACGCTACAACTCCAATGGACCCAAGAGTATTGGAGGCAATGATCCCTTATTTTACGGAACATTTTGGCAATGCCGCTAGTCGTAACCATCCATTTGGTTGGGAAGCAGAAGAAGCGGTTGATTATGCGCGTGAGCAAGTAGCAAAATTAATTGGTGCAGATCCTAAAGAAATCATCTTTACTTCTGGAGCTACCGAGGGAGATAACTTGGGTATTAAGGGAGTATATGAAATGTATGCAAGCAAAGGAAATCATATCATCACTTGTACCACAGAGCACAAAGCTGTGTTGGATACATGTAAGCATATTGAGCGTTCTGGTGGCGAAGTAACTTATTTAGAAGTGAAGGCCGATGGATTGATCGATCTAAAAGAATTAGAAGCAGCCATCAAGCCTACTACTATTTTAATTGCGATCATGTATGCCAATAATGAAATTGGTGTAATTCAACCAGTGAAAGAAATTGCAGCATTGGCTAAGAAAAACGGTGTATTGTTTTTCTCTGATGCAGTTCAGGCAGTAGGAAAAATTCCAGTAGATGTAAATAAGGACGGAATCGATATTATGGCATTCACTGCACATAAGATGTACGGTCCTAAAGGAATTGGTGCATTGTATGTGCGTCGTAAAAACCCACGTGTAAAAGTTACTGCACAAATGGACGGTGGCGGACATGAGCGTGGTATGAGAAGCGGTACCTTGAATGTTCCAGGTATTGTTGGATTCGGAAAAGCATGTGAATTGGCTCGTTTAGAAATGGCTGATGATGCTGCACGTTTAAGCAAATTGCGTGATAAATTAGAAAATGCATTGGTTCAATTAGAAGAAGCATATGTTAATGGAAACAAAGAACATCGCTTACCGCATGTTTCTAATATTTCTTTCAAATATGTTGAAGGAGAAGGTTTGTTGATGGGCTTTAATAAAAATATTGCACTTTCTTCAGGCTCAGCTTGTACATCTGCTTCACTTGAACCAAGTTATGTTTTGAAAGCATTGGGCTTAGGTGATGATTTAGCACATAGTTCATTGCGTTTTGGTTTAGGTAGATTCACTACCGAAGACCAGATCGATTATACTATCAAAGCAGTAGGCGATACAGTGTTGAAATTACGTGATATGAGTCCATTGTGGGAGATGTTTAAAGAAGGAGTGGATATGGACAAAATTGAATGGGCGCATCATTAGGAGATAAGAATTAAGAGATAAGAGTTATGAGATACAAAAAAGTTTCATAACTCATAACTTATAATTCATAACTTAAATCTAAAATAAAGTATATCATAATTCATAACTTTTAATTCATAATTCCAAATGGCATATTCAGAAAAAGTAATCGATCATTACAGCAATCCTAAGAACGTAGGAACGCTTGATAAGTCTAAGAAAAACGTAGGTACCGGATTAGTAGGTGCTCCAGAATGTGGCGATGTAATGCGTTTGCAAATTGAAGTAGATGATGCAACAGGTGTAATTACCGATGCAAAATTCAAAACCTTCGGTTGCGGATCAGCTATTGCTTCTTCTTCACTAGCAACTGAGTGGTTAAAAGGTAAAACGGTTGACCAAGCAGTTGGTATAGACAATATGGATTTGGTTGAAGAGTTAAATCTTCCTCCTGTAAAAATCCATTGTTCTGTTTTAGCGGAAGACGCTATCAAATCTGCGATTAATGACTATCGTAAGAAAAATGGTTTGGAAGAATTGGTATTTGAAGAAAGAATTCACTAAGCATGAGCGAAGTAGCAGCAGAAAATAGTATTTACGTTAGCGATAAAGCTAAGAAGCAAGTTCATCATTTGATGGAAGAGGCTGGGGTATTGAATGATCCTAGTTATTTTCTACGAGTTGGTGTTGTGGGAGGTGGTTGCTCTGGCTTGAGTTACAAGCTCGATTTTGATAATGAAATCAAGCCGATGGATCAGGTGTTTGAAGACAATGGAATAAAAGTAGTCACCGATTTAAAAAGCTTTTTATACTTGGTAAATACCGAATTGAATTTCTCTGATGGATTGAATGGAAAGGGTTTTTATTTTGACAATCCCAACGCTAGCAGAAGCTGCGGATGCGGAGAAAGTTTTGCGGTTTAGTAAGTTCTTTTATTTTGACAATCCCAACGCTAGCAGAAGCTGCGGATGCGGAGAAAGTTTTGCGGTTTAGTAAGTTCAACTTATACATATTTACAAATCCCAGTTATACCAATAACTGGGATTTTTTATTGAATACAAGATAAGTTACTGCTTTTTAGGTGGAGGTGGAGGTACTTTTTCTTTCACAGTTTTTGAATCATCATATTTAGTGACTTCAATCTTAGTTGGCTCTTTTTTCTTTTTTGCTTTTTTAGTACTTGTAACTGTAATAGGAATAGCATCACGACCGTTTTC
>REAV01000014.1 GCA_004294465.1 Sphingobacteriia bacterium
CAAACTGTTTATTTTATTTTTTCATAGAAAGCCTTTAGACGTAGGGCTTTTCTCTGATGCTTATTTTTAATCCTTCATTGAATAAATAAATTCTTTAAGGCACCGGATCCCAGCCAGAAGGACCGCCTGGTCTGCATTTGCTGAATCTTTTGATGAATAACCATCCGCCTTTAAACAGCCCGTATTTCCTAAGTGCTTCTTCTCCGTATTGAGAACAGGTAGGAACAAATCTGCATTTAGGCCCCATCACGGGAGAAATAATGTATTGGTAAATTTTGATGAAGGGAATGAATAAATAACCAAGTCCTTTTGCAATGGAAAAGGAATTTCGCTGTTGGTTTATTTCACATTGATCGCACATTGAATTTACTGTTTAGTTGTTTCACTAATTCTTGCAATCAATTTCTCCAATGTTTTTTCCATCGACATTTTAAGTTCGGTGTACTCGGGTAATTCTTTTCCAACGTATAAAAAGAAAACATTCAGTTCCGAAATTTGGTGCGTAACTGTACTGATTAAATCTTGCTTTTGAGTTCTATAGACTTCTCTCAATAATCTTTTAACCCTATTTCGGTCTACTGCTTTCTTGAAATTTCTGGAGCTTACACCAACGCCAGCATGCACCCAATTTTCTGAAGCACTGGTTTGAGCAATTGGGTTTAATGTATAAAAGACTTTTATAGGAAAAGCATTAAAGGATTTTCCGCTGGCAAATAAAGCTTCCATAGCCTTGCGACTTTTTAGCTTTTGCTCCTTATTGTATCCGTTTAATGTACTCATCTTCTACAAAACTAAAAAAGCCCCGTCAAAGAGACGGAGCTTATATTTTTATCCCATGCATTTAATTACCCAATAAATTGGAGAATTAAACAGCTACCCGAGGGTTGGGCTTATTTTAAACCTTTTTCGCTAGAAACAGATAGTTTCTTGCGACCTTTCGCTCTGCGGCTTGCCAATACTTTACGGCCGTTAGCAGATTCCATACGCTTGCGGAAACCATGTACGGTTTTTCTGCGACGTTTGTGTGGTTGGAATGTACGTTTCATTATTAACTTTTTTTACTAACCCTAAAATATAGTTTCTTTTCATCGCTGCAGTCACCATACCGCCGCTTGTGAAAGGACGGCAAAATTAGGAAAAAAAATCTAATGACCCAACTGAATATGCTCCGATTTTAGGGGTTTCCCAAAGAAAATAGCCCCATTGGCATCAAAATGCGCTGTAGAATCGGTAGTACAGAACCGAATTTGACCATTGGCAGCACATTTATTGGCCATTTCTGGGTGTCTTTCTAAATAATCAACCAAACTATTGGCTACAATGGTTCCTTGAGAAATTACTTTAACTCCCCCAGGTATAAACTGCTCGATCTTTGGCATTAACAACGGATAATGGGTACAAGCCAATAATAAAGTGTCAATAGCTGGCCCTTTTTGCATGATCTGTTGCAGATGTTTCTGTACAAAATAATCTGCTCCTGGGTTATTGAATTCATTGTTTTCAATCAGCGGTACCCACAATGGACAGGCTTCTTGAACCACATTTATTGAAGGAAAATAATGAGCAATCTCTAATAAATAACTTTCGCTTTCTACTGTACCAGTAGTAGCCAAAATGCCTATTTCACCAGATCTTGAGTAATTTCCAATCACTTCTGCGGTTGGGCGAATTACACCCAACACTCTTTTATGCGCATTTTTTAAAGGAAGGTTTTTCTGTTGAATAGAGCGCAAAGCTTTTGCAGAAGCGGTGTTGCAAGCAAGTATCACCAATTCACATCCTTGCGAAAAAAACCATTGCACGGCTTCCCATGTATAATGATACACTGTATCAAAACTTCTGCTGCCATATGGTGCACGCGCATTATCCCCCAAATACAAATAATCATATTGAGGCAAAGCATTTACAACATCTTTCAATATTGTTAGTCCTCCATATCCACTATCAAAAATTCCTATAGGCCCCTTTTGTATTTGCATAACTTAAAGATACTACACAAAAAAAGACCCGCCTTTACAGACAGGTCTTTTTAAAAAATTTTATAGGGTATTATCCCTTACCAGCTGGTTTTGCAGCAGGCTTAGCAGCAGGTGCTGAAGGCATAGAACCACCGCCAGATGCAGCTTTCCAAGCATCTTCAATTTCTTTTGGTAATGGCAACTTCAACTTCATTGCAACTCTAATGGTTAGGTTGTCTAATAAGTTTGGTTGTACATATGGAGATATGGCATCAGACTTCAAAACAATTGTATATTTCTGTTCAGCTACAATACCAGCTAAAGCTTCTGCAATTCTGATACGGTAAGGGTTTACCAATTGCTCATACTTAGCTTCTTCCATTTGCTGTTGGTACTGCTGCCAGTTTACCAATTTATAACGCAACTGTAATAACTCTCTTGTTGCTAATTCTCTAGCTTTTGCAGGCATGGTTGCAGAATCCTTTTTGAAGATGCTGTCTCTGCGCTGAAAATCACCTACAGAATACTTATACTCTTCTTGCAAAGAATCAATACGATAGCTATTCATCAAAGTATCAATTTTGCCAATTCCAGGAAACAAAGACAAAGCAGCTTGCTCATCAAAGTAACCAATTTTGGTATTCTGTGCACTAGCACTGTTGGTGAAAAGCACGCTCACAGCAAATGCCACACACACTAAAAGAAATTTGTTCATTTTACTTAAAATTGAATGTTGAAATTTATTGTTTGTTGTTTATTGACTAGTTTTTAATGCCCATTTCCTTTAGCACTTCATCGCTCTTATCCAGCTTTGGGTCGGCAAATATAACGGTAATTCCTTCACTTTTATCGAGTACGAAATCATAAAATCGGGCTACAGCTATCTTTTGAATGGCATTGTACACCTTATCCTGTATGGGTTTTACCAATTTTTGGCGTTCTTTAAATAAATCTCCCTCATATCCAAAGCGTTTTTTCTGTAAATCCCGTACTTCTTTTTCCTTCACAAACAACTCATCTTCTCTTTTTTTCTTCAAATCTTCGGTTAACATGAACTGCTCTGCTTCGTAGTTTTTGTACATTTTATCTAAAGCCAACTGCTTATCGTCTATTTCTTTCTGCCATTGTTCTCCCACCAATTGCAATTTCTTATCGGCATCCTTGTACTCTGGAATTTTACTTAAAATATACTTGGTGTCGATGATGGCATAACGCTGTTGTGCTTGAGCACCCAACGATATAAGGCTTAATACTAATAAAAAAAGTACATTTCTTTTCATAAAAAAGTTTTTAAAGGTTGATTATTCAGGTTCAAAACCTAACATAAAGGTGAAGCGAGCAGCATCCTTCATGCTATTGGTTCCATTAAACCTATCCAATCCTATGCCATAATCAAATCCAAGCAACCCAAACATGGGTAAAAAGAAGCGCATACCCACACCAACCGACCTTCTTAATTGGAAAGGATTGTAATCTTTCATGCTATACCATCCATTGGCTGCTTCAAAAAAGGCCAAAGCAAAAATGGTACTACTTGGATTTAAACTCAATGGATAACGCATTTCCATTGTGTATTTATTAAATATGGTGAAATACTGACTGGCTCTTTGCTGATCAGGATTGATTCTTGGATTAGAAGTTTCATATACAGGATACCCTCTGTGTGCAATGATATCAAAACCCAATAATGCAAACTGGTTACTTAAACCTGCATCACCCACCTGAAAACGTTCAAAAGGTGAAACTTGTAAATCGGTATTGAATCGGCCTAGGAAACCAAACTTAGCTGCAAAACGCATTACAAATTGTTTGTTTCTGTCTTCGCCATGTGGTTTACCCAATGGTACAAACCATTCTGCATTAAAACGCCATTTATGGTATTCGATCCATTGATATGGGTTATCAACAGGATTGATATTTTTATCACCCAAAGAATAGGGTGGTGTAATTGCCAAACTTGCCAAAAAGTTAGACCCTGATTTAGGGAAAGTAGGCTGATCTACAGAAGATCTTTGTAAAGCAATTCTAAAGTTTAAGTTATTTACAAATCCATTATCCAATCCAGGTAAATTCACTGGGTCAATGGCATAATTACTCAACTTATATCGAGTGTAGTTTATTCCCATTGTTAATGAGAAATAATCATCTGGCCATTTCAATTGTTTGGCAATACTCACAGTTGCACCTGTAGTTGAAATATATCGCTCGTCGGCAATGGATGGATTAAACGCACCAGTTAAAGGATCATTGGTTTGTCCAAACTTGGTATTAAAAATACTGAAAGTGAGTGCATTTCTTTTTTTACCCCCCAACCAAGGTTCGGTAAAAGAGAAGTTATAAGAACGGAAAGCTTTACCATTACTTTGAACACGTAAACTCAATTTCTGCCCATCACCCATTGGCAATGGATCCCATGCCTCTTTGTGAAAAATATTTTTGATAGAGAAATTATTAAAAGAAACGCCCAGTGTTCCAGTTAAACCAATTAACCCACCCCAACCTGCACTCAATTCTAACTGGTCACTCGATTTTTCTTCTAAACTATAATTAATATCTACTGTTCCATCTTCTTGATTAGGTACTGGATTTGGCGTAATTTTTTCTTGATTGAAATAATTCAATTGTGCTAATTCACGAACAGAACGAATGAGTAATTGTCGGCTGAATTTTTCTCCAGGAATGGTCCTGATTTCTCTTCTAATTACATATTCTTTGGTGCGGTCGTTTCCGGTAATGCGAACGTTTTTAATGGTTGCTTGAGGTCCTTCAATTACCCTGATTTCAAAATCGATAGTATCGTTATATACTGCCGTTTCAATTGGATCTGTTCTAAAGAATAAATACCCGTCATCTTGGTATAATCCACTGATATCACCACCGTCAGGAGAAGATGATTTTCCCAATTTCTTGTTGAGTATCTCTTGATTATAAATATCTCCTTTTCTAATCCCCAATACTTGGCTTAATAACGAATCAGAATATTTTGAATTTCCTCTCCAAGTAATATTTCCAAAATAATACCTTCTACCTTCATTTACTTTAATATCGATATTTAAATTACCATTGCCTGTTGCATACACTGTATCATTTTCAATAACTGCATCTCTATAACCAAGTGTATTGTAAAATTCTAAGAGACTCTCTTTATCTTCTGTATATTTTTTCTCGTCGAACTTTGCAGAAGAGAATTTAATACGTGCATAAGGATCCAATACTTTCTTTGTTCTAGAGAGTGTGAGATATCCTTTCTCTTTCATGTATTGATCAAAAGTATAATGCTGAGGAATTACAATCTTACCGCTATCATAGGAAGGATAGAGCGTAAGCCTAGATTTTTCTTTAGAGCCTTTTAATTGTTTTTTTAATTTGGCTTCGTCGATTGTATTATTTCCAAAATTGATATTACTGATTTTTACCTTAGGCCCTTTGTCGATAATAAAATCTAAAGACAACGTATTATCAATAGACGAATCTTTTCTTTCAGCAACTTTTACAGAAGTTTCACGGTACCCTTTTTCTGCATAGAATTTCTTGATTACTTCCGTAGCAGTAATTTTCATATTCTCTGTAACTACTCTGTTTGGCACTAAACCTGTTTTGCCACGCAGATCATCTGCTTGCCCCTTAGGAACTCCTTTAAAATAAAAATTAGCCAATCGAGGTCTTTCAGTAACTACAATTTCTATTTCAATTTCCTTACCTGTTACTTTCGTTACATAGATCTCTACATTACTGAAATAATTTTGGGCCCAGAGTTTGGTTATTGCTTTAGAAAATTGATCTCCTCCTGGAATTGCAATTTCATCTCCAATACTAATACTAGAAATAGAAATCAATAAATTTTCATCAAAAAATCGATTGCCTGTAACCTTAATATTGGAAACCTTGTATTTTTTCTGAGTTTTCTGATTGAACAAATTAATCAGGTCTGCTTCAATAGAAGTAATGGTGGTATCCTGCCCAGTTGTCTGCTGTGCATAAGCCGATTGAGAAGAAGATAAAACAACTACAGCGAACAATAATAATTTAAACACTTTCTGCATCCCTTTTCTGTTTGTTCTGTTGCCGGCTTAATAGAATCCGTGCATTCAGCAATTAATTTGGTTATTAGCTGGGCAAATTAGCCCGAATAATGAAAAGGCTTTGTTAAACCTGTATTTGATGGCCTGTTTTTCCAAATCTCCTTTCTCGAGACTGGTAGTTAATAATAGCTTCATACAGGTTTTCTTTTCTGAAATCTGGCCACCTGGTATTGGTAAAATACAACTCTGCATAGGCCAATTGATACAATAAAAAATTACTGATTCTATACTCACCACTGGTTCTTATCATTAATTCAGGATCAGGAAATTCACTGGTAGATAGGTATTGTTCTAATGTATCTGCATTAATTGTTGAAGGATCTATTTTACCATCTTTTACATCAATTCCAATATTTTTTACGGCATTTACCAATTCCCACCTACTGCTATAACTCAATGCCATTATGAGGTTCAGCCCGGTATTCTTTTGGGTTAAATCCAGTGCTTCTGCCAATTCTTTAGCAGCAAACTCCGGTAACATATCGAGGTTTCCAATTACATGTAACCGAATATTGTTCTTATTGAGTATAGGCACTTCTTTATGAATAGTATCAACCAATAAACTCATCAATCCATCTACTTCCTGACGTGGTCTATCCCAATTTTCGGTACTAAAAGCATATAGGGTAAGGTATTGAACACCTAATTCGGCAGCACCTTCTACTATATCACGAACACTCTCTACCCCATGAAAATGGCCATATAAACGCTCCTGCCCTTTTTCTTCTGCCCAACGACCATTACCATCCATAATGATAGCAATATGTTTAGGCAATTGTTGCTTGTTTATTTTTGGCAAAAGGTTTTCCTGTTGAACCATGCACTCGATTTAGGGGGCAAAATTAACAAAATCAATGGTTTCTGAGGATTTAAATGCAATAAAAGCGATAGAAATTAATTAGTTGGGCAGCGATAGGTCTGTAAATTGAAAGAAAGGCCCACTTTTAAAGTGATAAATGAGTCTTTTTTAAGGCTATTTCCTCTCTGTTTGCCTTTTACGCCAATTGAAGAACCCGTTTCATAGCTTCTATCTTGTAATAAAAAGGCAGGTGTTAAAGAGCCATCTGGCAATGGTGGGAAGGCATCAGGTGCATATAATCCACTTACATCGTCTAAATAATCGGTATTGGTAAAGCGATACATGACTTCAGCAAAAAAATTGGTTCTGGGATTCAGTGCATATTTAACCCCAAAAGTGAAGGGTATGCTCAATGCTGTAATTGAATAGGGGTTTGAGTTTGGATATAAAGCACTCCCCTGACCTTCGGTTCCCAAAGGCCTCAATAAATATTTTTCTCCGTTTAAATAAGTAAAAGGGTCATAGGTGAATACGCCTATCCCCAGTCCCATATAGGGAGTGAAATTATAGCCTTCAAAACCAGGCTGGAAACGAAAAAAGTTAAAATCACCGGCAATACCTAATTCCCAAACATTGGAATTAAAACTGAGGTTCCTTTTTCTGTCTACAGGATTATTACTATAAATATCAGAATATCCTAAAAAAGAATACTCCCCAGTTATCCTTATTCCAATGTAATTGGAAATTTGTTTCCTATAAAAAATACCAAAAGCCATTTTAGGGGCATTGATTCTTGCGTCTGGATTTAAATCCCCAAAATAGTGGCCAACACCAACCCCAATGCCCAATTCGCCTGTATGTACAAAGCTCTCCATCAGCTGGGCTTTTGAGCTTATCCAAGAGCCCAAAATGAAAAGTATAAGGATGGTTTTTCTACGCATAGATATGGTTAGTGCTATGTAAAATAGCATCAAATTTCAATACAAAAAATGTTAATTTCTTTTATCAAGACCCCAAGTAAGCTTGGTTCGCAGCGTGGACAGAAAAGTATTTTCATTTAATCTTACCAGATTTACCCCAAAATTTTCTTTTCGGATGGCTAATTGAACCGTTTTTGGTACAATTTCTCTTCTTGCATCCATTGCACAAATAAATTGATCCGCCCTGCCTTCTACTTCAAAAGAAATCACATTATTATCGGGTATAACGATAGATCGTACGTTCAAATTGTGAGGAGCTACAGGGGTGATTACCAAACTTGATGAATCTGGAAATACAATAGGTCCATTACAACTTAAATTATAACCAGTAGAACCTGTAGGAGTGGCAACTATTAAGCCATCAGCCCAGTAAGTATTTAAAAATTCACCATTCATATAAGTGTGAATTTTGATCATAGGTGATGTATCTCTTTTATAAATCGCAAATTCATTCAATGCAAAGGGCGCATCCGTAAATAATGGCATATTAGAATCCAGATGAATCAAGGTTCTTTTATCAATTAAAAAAGTATGATTCACTAATGCATCAACTGCAATGGCTAGATCCTCTTTACTAATGCTTGCTAAGAAACCCAATCTTCCAAAATTGATACCAAGTAAAGGGATGTTTTTTTCTTTTACTAATGTTACTGCATCGAGCATGGTTCCATCTCCACCTAAACTAATTAAACAATCTATTGAATCATCTAAATCTTCGGAGCCGCCAAATGAAATTAATGAACGCGACAAGTGTTGGGGAATATGAAACTGCTCCATCAAAGTATTAAACAAAAGAACTTCTGTTTGATGCTTGGCCAATTCTTCTAATAAAATGAGCAATGGATTTTCTTGTTCAATATCTAATCCACGACTATATATAGCAACCTTCATATTTACATGTTGAGATAAGAAATAAGGTGTTGATAATTCTCTTGCAATTCATTGGCATATTGTTCTTCGCCAAAAAAATATCTTACTGCATAATCATATCGTTGAAAAGTAGCAACAATATCAGACACTTCTATTTTG
>REAV01000015.1 GCA_004294465.1 Sphingobacteriia bacterium
TAGCAATGGTTAATCCTAGTATTACAATAGTGCCACTTACCAAATGAGCTATACTCATTTTTTCGCCCAATATCAATACCGCTTCGATAATGCTAAATACCGGAATTAAATTACCGAATAATACGGTTCTTCCGGCGCCTAGTTTTTGGATGGCCAGGTTCCAACATAAAAATGCAATAGCTGATGTTCCTGCACCTAAATAAAGAATCGATCCTATCAATGTGGGGTTCCAATTGGGAGCGGGAGATACAATGAGTTCTCCGATATAAAAAGGAAACAACATTGCAGTGCCCATTCCGAAAATAACCATCAGAAAAAAATCGGCACTGATGCCACCAGGTTTTTTTCTGATCAGCACATTATAAATGGCAAAAGCAAAAGCACCTGCTAAAATCCATAGATCACCTTTAGAAAAATGGAAAGCCGCCAGCTTTTCCCAGGAACCATTGGAGATCAATAATAAAATGCCTGATATACAAATCAGCATGCCAATGATTCTAAATTTACCAACTGCTTCTTTTAAAAAAATAATAGCAAGGATCGTGGCAAAAATAGGAGAGGAAGTTGTTCCGATCAATGCCATATTAATGGCTGAAGTGGTATGACCTGCTATGTAAACAAATGTGTTGAAAAGGGCAATGCCTGTAAGTGATACAAAAAACAGGTAACGCTTATTAGCAAGCACAACAGATTTTTCTTTGTTGATTTTTTTCCAGGCAAATGGTGCAATGATAATAGTTGCTGTTAACCAACGATAAAATGCCAAACTGATGGGGCCAATATCATTGCTTACTGCACGAGATATGATAAAGTTACCTGACCACAACAATGTTGCTGCAATTGCAAGCAACACTCCCTGAATAATATGATTATTGCGCAGCGCCTGCATAGCTGCTATTAAAGTCTCCTTTGATTCTTTCTATTGGCGGATTAAAATAACCGAATTTTAAATCAGGGAATTCTTCTCTTAATAATTCCATCATTTGTTTTACGCCGATCATTTCTCCTGATTCATGAAATCCAATTTTTCCCATATACCAATCCGGATCGATATTGAAATTTCTCCATTGGATCATATTCAAACCAGTTTCTTGAATGAGTTTGCGCAATGCTTCGTATTCGGCTTCGCTATCGGTAATACCAGGGAATACAAAATAATTAATGCTTGTCCAGCCTCCATGTGCACGCATCACTTTTAAACTCTCCACAATATCTTCAAACTGATAATTATTAGGGCGGTAATAAGCTTCGTAAATATGTTTTTGTGCAGAGTTGGTACTTACACGAATGCTGTTTAAACCTGCATCGCATAATACTTGCACTGCATCAGGCTTAGATCCATTGGTATTGATATTAATACTTCCTTTATCGGTATGCTTGCGCATTTCTTTGATCGACTCTGCGATTGTTTCCCACATGAGTAATGGCTCTCCTTCACATCCTTGACCAAAGCTTACAATTGGAAAAGGAGCATTCATTAAATGTGGAACAGTAAATTCTACAATTTCTTCTGGAGTTGGTTTAAAAGTTAATCGGTCCTGTGTTGAAACAATGCTTTCTTCTTCTGGTTGAAATGAAATGCAACCGATACAGTTGGCATTGCAGGCTGGTGATGTTGGAATAGGACATTCCCATCTTCCTAATGAAAAATTTCTTGCTGCCGGACAATGATAGGTCATGCAACATTTTTCCATCAAATGTTTCACCAATCTATTTTCAGGATAGGCTTTTAATAAATGTGCTGTTCCTGTTTCAATTTTATTTTCGTCGTATCCTACAGATTCTTGTCGAATATCTTTTTCAATTCTAACAGCTGTTACATAATATTGATCGTTCTGCCAACCCACTGCAGTATAACAAAACAAAGGAAGTGTTGGAGCTCCTTCCATGGTTTCATAAGCGGCAATAAATAATCCTGTATGCGCCGGTGGAATAAAAGCAGCAACTGCCCATCCTTTTTCACACAACCTCATTTCACCAGTTGTAACATCTATGCCAATCCCTCTTCGTCCTGGTAACTCATATAAGTTTCCACCTTCTGGTAATTCAATCCATTGATCATTGGGTACTTCAAAAGCATCCCATCCTGCTCTTCCAACAGCATACAAAGTCTCGTCTTCGAAGATATTGCCCTCGCCATCGGAGTATAATAAAAATGGACGTAATGGTTTGGTCATGTTGAATAAAATTATTTAAGCTGGGTTGATGAGCTTTTGAGCAAATTGAGTAAACTCTTTTTCGATATCTGCTGACACTGCTGCGTTTACTTCTTTTTGAAAAATACGATTATTTTTAAAGTCTAAAGTCAATATCCCATCTTTTAAAATGGCATTGCTTAATTCACTCCATTGATGTCTTTTTTTAGGGAAACTGTTGAATACAATCTCTTCTTCATCAAAAGCAATCTCTTGTGGAAATTTCACTTGTTTTTCTAGTAATGCTGCCATCAAGTAAATGAAAGCAATCCAAAGCCCATCCTTTTGAAAATACCAGCCAATCGCGGCAAACAATAAAGCCAATCGATAGGAAGGGGCTATATTTCTTTTTTGTTGCAGATAACAGAAAATCCACCAGCCAATGATTAATAAAGAAATCAATATGGGGCGGATGCTATTGCTTGGATTAGCAACTGCTGTTCCAATAAATCCAATTAAAGACAATAACAACATGAGCTGACTAATCATATCCACTCTGTTATTGCTATTCTTTTTTAAAACGATGATGTATTCGTAGGTTTTTGCCATTATGATACCATTATATTACAAAGACGCCATAAGATACTGGCACCAACATTACTGTCCCAATCTGTTTGCCCTACGCCAATTTCTACTAGATCGAATCCAATCAATTCTCTACCACTTTCTTTTATTTTTTGAATCAAATAAATCATTTCCTCACTCTCAAATCCACCAATAACCGGAGTGCCGGTGTTAGGGCAAAGCTTTCTATCCAATCCATCTATATCAAAACTGATATAGACTTTTTGAGGCAGATTTTGAATGATCTCATTGGCAATGGTCTTCCAGGTTTGTCCTTCGAATAATCTATTTTTAACTTGTTTGTCAAAATAAGTGATTACCCTGAAATTGCTATTGCATATATAGTTCCATTCTTCTTCACAATAATCTCTGACACCCACCTGAACTAATTTAGTAATGGCAGGTAATTCTGTTAATGCATTATACATGATGGATGCATGTGAATAATTGAAGTCTTCATATTTATTGCGTAAATCGCAATGCGCATCAATTTGTAGAACACCAAAATCACCATGTTTTTCAGACAAAGCTTTCATCAACCCCAGTGAAGTACTATGATCTCCACCCAGTACAGCCACCAGTTTATCTTTATCTAACAAGGTTTTACTATTCTCATATACCCATTTATTCATGAACGCACTTCCCTCATTGATTTCTTTTAAACTCTTGCACATGAATTTATTCTCTTCGATAGGAGCGCCCTGAGAAATATAATCAATATAGAGTTCAGCCTCCTTGCGTAAATAGTCGTTCTTAAACAATAGTTTTTTGTCGATTTCTTGCATGTAAAATCCCTTCTTCCAACCTGCATCTCCATCCACATCAAAAATATCTACAAACAAACTGGATCTGTATACATGATCCGCTGCTCTTGCTGTACCAGCAAGATGACTTACGGTTACTTCCCAAGGCACCGGAATGATAACCAATTTTGCATCTTCCTCCGTAAACGGAAGCCCGAAAATATTGTTATTCGGGTTAGATACTTTGTTAGGATTGAACCTAGATAAATCTGTCATGTTGATTGTATTGAAAACGGGTTGCAAGTTAGCAGCAATTTCTCAATTAGAAGGTATATCTGTTAGTATATTGATTCAAAAATGCCCATAAAAGTTAAAATAGCGATTAAATATGCCCCAAAGCGATGAATTATCGTTTGATTACAGTGAATGGATTAACTTTGCAACTCAATTCAAATAGATGAAAACTACCCATATCATTATTCTTGTTTTTATAGCTGCTGCAATTGCAGTATTGGTGCAATATTCAGGCGATTTATCTACTTACGAAACCATTGCTTCTGCCAAAGAAAGAGAAGGAAAATTCGTGAATTTAATTGCTAAAATAGACAAGCAGCAACCCATTGAATACGACGCCGTAAAAAATCCCAATTATTTAAGTTTTACTGCAGTGGATACTTTAGGAAATACCATCAAAGTGGTATACCACGATGCCAAGCCTACCGATATGGAAAAAAGTGAAAGGATTGTGTTGAAAGGTGCAGTAAAAGAAGGAGTATTTAATTGTACCAGTATTTTATTAAAGTGCCCTTCTAAGTACAAAGACGATCCTAAAGCAATGCAACAATTGCAAACAGCTAATTAGTTTTTTTTAATTGAATTAAGTTTTCATGAATTATATAGGTGAACATTTATTGCCAGGTCAGATAGGACATTTTTTTGCAGTATTGAGTTTGGTTGCTTCTTTGTTAGCAACCATTGCTTTTTTTAAAGCCAGTCAATCGGAATTGATCGATGATAAAAATAGTTGGCAAAAATTAGGTCGTATTGCTTTTGGTTTTGTGACCTTAAGTGTGTTGGCCTTATTTGGAATACTTTATTACATTATTTCCAATCATTTATTTGAATACAAATATGCCTACACACACAGCGATAGAAGCTTGCAGGTGGAATATTTATTGAGTTGTTTTTGGGAAGGGCAGGAAGGTAGTTTCATGCTATGGAGTTTTTGGAATTGTTTCTTAGGATGGTTGCTTATCTGGAAAGCCAAGAAATGGGAAGCTGGTACCATGACTGTAATGAGTTTTATTCAGTTTGCTATTGCCACCATGTTGATTGGAATTTACTTTTTTGATGTGAAAGTTGGAAGTAGCCCATTTGTATTATTGCGCAATGAAATGGATGCGCCTATTTTCAGCAGACCTGAGTACTTGAGCTTTATTAAAGACGGTACTGGTTTAAATACTTTGTTACAGAACTATTGGATGGTCATTCATCCTCCGATTTTGTTTTTAGGGTTCGCGTCAACCATCGTTCCTTTTGCTTTTGCTTTTGCTGGGTTGATGAAAAACGACCACGATTGGACCAAGCAAGCCATCCCTTGGGCTTCTTTTTCTGCAGCTGTTTTGGGTACAGGAATCATGATGGGTGCCGCATGGGCTTATGAAAGTTTATCCTTTGGTGGATATTGGGCTTGGGATCCAGTTGAGAATGCATCCCTTGTTCCTTGGTTAACATTAGTGGCTGGTCTTCATACCAATTTGATTTATAAAAGCAGTGGATATTCTTTACGACCAACCTATTTCTTTTACATCATCAGTTTTACGCTAGTGTTATATTCAACTTTTTTAACAAGGAGCGGAATCTTAGGTGATACATCGGTTCATGCATTTACCGATCTGGGAATGAATACCCAATTATTATTATTTGTGCTGGTATTTTTTGTGCCAGCCATGGTCTTGTATTTTTTCCGGTATAAATCTATACCATCTATACAAAAAGAGGAGAGTACTTACAGTAGAGAGTTCTGGATGTTTATCGGATCGCTCGTATTGTTTTTATCTGCTGCAGTCATTATTGCCAAAACATCTACACCCGTTTGGAATAAATTATTCGGTACCAATATTGCACCTCCTGAAGATGTTGAATTCTCTTACAATCAAATTCAAATTTTTGTTGCCATATTAATAGGATTGCTCACTGCAGTTACTCAATATTTAAAATACAAAGACACGCCTAAAAATATTTTTTACCGTAAGCTGGCTCTTCCTACACTAATCAGCTTGGTCATTTCTTTATTGATTAGTTTTTTAGGCAATATTGATTTTTATAAAAAAGGACCTGGCTTTTTAGGAGCCATACATGTTGCTATTTTTTGCGCCGTCTACGCAATTGTTGCCAATACCAGTTATATATGGTTAGGTGTTAAAGGAAAGATCAAAGCCGCAGGCGCATCAGTTGCGCACATTGGTTTTGGTATGGTGCTTTTAGCGATACTCATTTCTTCAAGTAAAAAAACAATATTGAGCTGGAATACAACAGGTGTATCTCCCTTGCAAGTAGATCCAAAAGCAAAAAATAATCCTGCTGGTGATCCTGCTGAAAATCTTACTTTATTCAAAGGGGTAGCTACCGATATGGGAAGATTCATGGTTACCTATACCATGGATACTACCAACCCTAGAGATCGTAAGCGCTACTTTGAAATTGATTTTAAGTCTAAAAAAGGAGACGATAATTTTAAGCTGTATCCAGATGTAATTAAGAACAATAAGGGAATGGAAGGCTTTGCCGCAAATCCTGCAGCTAAGCATTATTGGAACAAAGATATTTTTGTATACATCACTTCATTCCAGGAGAATAAAAATGCAGATACAGTTCAATTTAAAGATATTCCAGTAAAAGTAAAAGACACTATTTTCTACACCAATGGATTTATGGTACTCAATAGTGTTGCAGTAAATCCGGCTGAACAAAAAGATTTGTATACACCAGAAGAAACCGCTGTTTTCTTAGACATGACGGTGATCACCAAAGAAGGAAAAAGATACAAAGCTAGCCCGGGTGTTGCTTTAAAAGGTGATGAATTACGTTCTATTACCGATACTGTTTTGTCTCAAAGCTTGATCATTAAATTCAATAAAGTAATTGACCAGAAAGAAGGTAAATTAGAAATTGGCATCAAAGAAACTGGTAGTATTACCGATTTGTTGACGCTAAAAGTCTACGAGTTTCCAATGATCAACATGCTCTGGCTGGGAATTTTAGTGATGGTTGTTGGATTTGTATTATCCATTATTCAAAGAGTTAAATTATTATCAAAAACAGCTGCTGGTTCCTAGCAGCGTAGGTTACTTTTTAAGTGTCTTGGTATTAATATCAGCCAATTTGATTAATTTTAGACAACTTGAAAGGCTTTAAATACCATATCATTTTACTTGTAATTGTACTCTGTACTTCATTGAGCAATCAATCTTTTGCTCAACAAGGAGAATATGACACATTGAGAGTTGGCGCTTATATTACTCCAGAAGGTGATACCATTGGACAATCCTATTTACCCCCCGTTTTAGTATATGGAAGAATGACCAAGCATTGGCGCAATTACTGGGCCGATTGGACTCGTCTTCGCAATGCAGTATATGTTACCTATCCTTATGCAAAAGCTGCCGGAAGAATCATGAACCAGATCAACGCTAAACTGGTCAATGTTTCTGACAGAAGCAAGCGTAGGGCAATCATTAAGCAGCATGAAAAAGAATTGAAAAAAGAGTTTACGGATAAACTTACACAGTTGTCGGTTTACCAGGGAAAAGTCTTAATGAAATTGATCAATCGCGAAACAGGGAATAACTGTTATGAAATTATTGATGAATACAAAGGATTTGTAAGTGCTGCTTTTTGGCAAACCATTGCCATATTCTTTGGAAGTAATTTAAAGCAATCCTATGAACCTACTGGAAAAGATATTGACATGGAAAAGATTGTAAAAGATGTAGAAGTAATGTACGGTTATCGAACGGCTTCATAGCGCTTCAACAATTCAATAAATTTTTTTCGAGTAATCATATTAGCCCCTAAGCTTTCTAAATGATTGGTATACACCTGGCAATCGATTAATTGAATCCCTTCCTTTTTTAAATGGTCTACAAATTGTATGAATGCAAATTTACTGGCATTCGATTTTGTACTGAACATGCTTTCTCCAAAAAAAACCTTGCCTAATTTGATTTCATATAATCCACCAACCAATTCTCCATCTTGCCATGCTTCTGCGCTATATGCATATCCCATATGATGTAGTTCAGTATAAGCTGATTCTACCTCATCGGTTATCCAAGTGCCCAGCTGGTCGGCCCTTTCGGTTGTTTTACATAAATGAATTACTTGAGCGAAACTTTTGTTGATCGTAAAACTAAATTGCTTGTTTCGAATGACTTGTTGCATAGATTTAGTCACTTTCAAATTTGGAGGAAACAAAACGAATCTTGGATCTGGGCTCCACCAAAGGGGGATTTCTCCTTCAAACCATGGGAAAATGCCCGATTCGTATGCCAGTAATATGCGTTGAGGGGATAAATCTCCGCCCATTGCCAATAATCCATCCGATTGTGCTTTTTCTACCGGGGGGAACCACAATTTATCTGAAAGTATTTGCAGGGTTGATTCTTTTAAAGTCAATTATTCAACAAGAGAAAAGCATTAATCAATCATTTCAACGGTGGCGCCTATTCCTCTTTCGGTAATGGAGTTGCACATTGGCTTTAAAGTGTCATAATCGCCGCTTTTAACAGCATATTTGCCTTTATTATGGATAAATAGCGCACATTGTTCTGCTTGCTCATGTGTATGTCCACAAACTTCAATCAACGATTCAATTACCCATTCGAATGTATTCACTTCATCATTCCACACAATTAAGCTATAAGAGCTGGCTAATGCAGTATCTATATCCGATTCGAATACTTCCCAAGGCTTTGGAGAGGTGGATAGTTTAATTGACATAGGGCAAAGGTAGGTTTTGAACCAATAAAATCATTCTTTTTAAAGAATACGATAAAAAAGGGAATTTACTTTCTACAAAAAAATTTAATAATGGTAAGCAGATTTTTAATGCGCCAGAAATTGCAAATGTAGAGGTGTGGGTGCGGTGCGTAACGTGGCCAAAATGGTAGTAAAATACTTTTCCCAAGTAAGTATAGGAGGTCTATTAAAACGGCAATTCATAAACACAATTGGAATAATAAAGCTTAGCAACGGAATGCCTATGAGCATTAGTTTTGCGTCGTTAAAGCCTATTCTACAATTATGTTTTTGC
>REAV01000016.1 GCA_004294465.1 Sphingobacteriia bacterium
AAATCCGGATGTGTTTAAATTATTGAAAGGCCCGAAAGGCAGCGAGGTGACCATCGAGGCCATCCGAAGAAATCAAGCACCGCTTAAGTTTACCATTGTGCGCGATAAGATTCCACAATTTTCGGTTGATGTGTCTTACATGATTCAACCCGAAGTGGGCTACATCAAAGTGAATCGCTTTTCATCATCCACTTTTGAGGAGTTCAAAGAAGCGATGGATGACTTGAAAAAAGCGGGCATGAAGAAATTGATTCTTGATTTGCAAGGCAACCCGGGCGGCTACATGAACGAAGCTATTGAGATGGCCGATGAATTTCTAAGCAAAGGGCATTGTATTTGCACAAGCGAACCTTTGATAGCTGCAATATCAAAGAGCATTCTTCTAGAACAAAAGCTTGGAGAAAAAATACCGAATGAACATTAGAGAAATACCGTCAATAATTTATTGAGAGCGGCGTAAACAATGAAATCTGTTTGAGCCCCAACGGGGCGAGTTATTTCATTGTTGCCGATCGAAAGAAATTATAGGTATTTCTCTGCGTGAATGAGGTGTTTTTCAACAAGCATTTAAAATAAAAACAATGTATTTCTCCAAAGAGCGTTGCAATATCTATAAGCCCAAATATAAAAAAGAGAATTTTATGCTTGCGCAGTAGGTCCTCCAAAATGCATTGGAATTTCAATTTGCTCTAAATCCTGCACAGCGCCATTGGCTGCTTCAAAACGTTCAATGTTTTCTTCCAACGCTTTCATAAAACGCTTGGCATGCATTGGGGTAAATATGATTCTAGACTTTACTTTGCTTTTTGGTGTGCCCGGCATCACATTCACAAAATCAATTACAAATTCCGCATTACTATGGGTAATAATCGCCAAATTGGCATAAGATCCCTCAGCTACTTCCTCGCTGATTTCTATATTCAATTGATTGGTTGGTTGTTGCTCCATAATTAATGATTAACAACAAATGTACGGATGGATTTAATAATTTAAAATAAATAATAGAAACTTTAATTGTAGGCACATCATGCATTGTACAGTTAGATTCATTCTAACAACAATTAAAAACCAGACAGGATAAGCGAATATGCTTGATTTAACTGATACGTCTATTGTGAAAAAGTGCTAATTTTATAAATTGACAAATACAAATTTTGTTCATAATAGAATGAATGTAAAAATCTTAAATGATGACTTAAAGAACTAAACATGAATAAAGAATATGTGATAGAGAATTATGGCCTTGATAGAAAATTAATAGAAGATTCTGTATACCTATCTTCAAAAGTGGCTAAAATGGGCTCTTTTTTTGAGGTAGATATTACTGAATTAAGATCAAAAATTAAATCGCAAAAAAAAGAATCAAACATTTCAATAATTGCAATTTTATTTTTTTGTTATGCAAAAACACTGGCTTCTCATAAGCGTGCATTTGCTTTGAAAAATGATTATGACAAGCTTTATCTGTTTGAAGATGCAGATGTTTTTTTCCCTTACGAAGTAGATGGTAATTCAAACCAAAAAAATATTGCTAGAAAAATATTTAAAAAAGCCAATCGACTTTCCTTAAGTCAAATAGAGGCTCAATTAAAAGATTTATCCAAATCATCCAATGTAACAACGCCTCAAGAAAAAAAGTTTCTGACTTTACCAAAGTTTATCAGACATTGGATTTATGATTATCATTTTAAAAGGCCTTTAAATAGAAAAGCACTGTTTGGCAATGCTTTTTTTTCAATTTTAGTAAATCCAGTGAAATCGAATGCATATCCATTATTTTCGTTACCATTTAATTTTCATCCAATTGGAATATTTATGGGCCTTACCAGCTATGTCAATGAAAATGGGCAGTCCAAAACAAAAATAATAGTTACTGTTTCTGGTGATCATTCAATTATAAACGGAGCAGATTTGTGCAAATTTTGTAATGACTTTATTTCCAACGTAGAACAGTTTTCTTTCCAATAATATGAAGCAATCTAAATTAACTTCCGTTCCATCTATAAGAATTGTACTTCATGCAATGGGTCTGTTACGCAATCCAATTAAAGAAATCACCTTAATGTCAAAAAAATATGGTGATATTTTTGAGTTTGGCAACATCAATACTTTCGCCAAACAATCCAGTAAACCAGCCATTTTTGTTCATTATCCCGATTACGTTAAACATATTTTAAAAGACAATCAAGCCAATTATTCTAGAGGAATTGTATTTAAAAAAAGAAAAGACCTGGCTTGCATAGACAGTTTTTTGGGTAATGGAATATTCATGAGCGACGGAGCAGTGTGGGAAGAACAACATAAAATGTTACGCATTTTATTTTCGGGTGAATCATTGGAAAAAACACATGTGGTAATTCAATCAGAAACAGACCAGTTAATATTTGAATGGAATGAAAAAATAACTATTTCAAATAAAATTGATATAGAAACAAGTGTCCATTTTAGAATGCTGCGTATTCTATTTAAAAGTTTTTTGATCACTGCTGAAGACTTCAACTATCTGGAGATCTTTGATACTTTCCAGAATATAATGAAGGCTGCTAGTTTTAAAGAATCGGTCAACAACTTTATCAAAATAGGATTACTAAGAGCCATAGGTATTAAGCGAAAACCAATAGAATATGAAATACATGTTGAAAAATTAAACCTCCTGGTAAAACAGCTGATCGAAAGACTTCAAAATAATAAAAGTGAATGCGGAGCACTAACTGAGCTACTGATTGAAAAATTTGAAAAAGAAGAGATAAACTACCAAGAAGTAAGAGATACTGTAATGAATTTCATTTTTGCTGGGTTTGAAACAAGTGCTGCCGCCATTTCCTGGTCATTATATTGCTTGGCAAAGCACCCAGCTGAACAAGAAAAAGTGGCGAATGAAATTCTACAATCTAAAATTAAAAACAATACCGATTTAATTCAGGTCAATGAATTGCCCGTTTTAATCAGATTTATTAAAGAATCCATGCGATTCTATCCTCCCGTTTGGTTATATATAAGGCAGTCTTTAGAAGATGATTATATCGGAGATAAATTTATCCCAAAAGGGAGTCTGATACTAATTTGTCCTTTTGCACTTCACCAGCATGAGTCTTTTTGGAAAAACCCTGGTTTATTCCAACCAGAAAATTTTGAAAAAGAGAATTTACAAGGCAAGGCATTTGTTTATATGCCTTTTGGCCAGGGGAAAAGAATGTGCCTGGGCCATGCACTTGCCAATATTCAAATGCAGATCATTTTATCAAAATTGATTGGTGAATTTAAGTTCGAGAAAATATCCAAAAAAGAGCCAAAAATCAACCCAGCCATCATTATAAAGGGCGCTAAACCAATATCCTTAAAAGTTACTAAAAGATAGAATTACTATATTTAACTTAATTTCGCCGCATGTTATTACTTGATGGAAAAATCGCCGCAGCATCGGTAAAAGAAGATTTAAAGAAATTAACTGCTACAATTGCAGCATCTGGAAAGCCTGCTCCTCATTTAGCAGCAATTTTAATTGGCAATAATGGCGCCAGTGAAACTTATGTGGCCAGCAAAGTAAAAAGCTGTGAAGAGTGTGGATTTAAATCTACCTTAATTCGCTTTGAAGAAACAGTGGATGAAGCCGAATTATTGGCAGCCATTCAAACTTTGAATAACAATCAGGACATCGATGGAATTTTAGTTCAACTTCCATTGCCAAAACATATCAAAGAACAAAAAGTAATTGAAGCAATTGATCCTTCCAAAGATGTGGATGGATTTCATCCTTCAAGCATTGGAAAATTGGTTCAAGGCCTACCTACTTTTATTCCGGCAACACCTTATGGCATTTTGTTAATGCTCGAACATTTCAATATTCAAACAAAGGGCAAGCATGCCGTTGTGATTGGAAGAAGCAATATTGTTGGAAGACCTATGAGTATTTTATTGAGTAGTAATATTGCACAAGGTAATTGCACCGTTACAATTTGTCATTCACACACACATAATCTCAAAGAAATTTGTTTACAGGCAGATATTATTGTAGCTGCATTGGGTAAGCCTGAATTTGTTTTACCAGAAATGGTAAAAGAGGGAGCTGTAGTAATTGATGTTGGTATCACCAGAGTTACAGACCCTACCGCTGCAAAAGGTTTTAGAATAAAAGGAGATGTACATTTTAGTTCAGTTGCTCCAAAATGCAGTGCCATTACACCTGTGCCTGGAGGTGTTGGTTTAATGACAATTGCTGGATTATTGAAGAATACGATGCAAGCATATCAAAATAACAGAGGGTAGTATGGGCATTCAAACGGCGAGCAGCATTCCTGTAATGGAAGCTTTTTATACTTTACAAGGTGAAGGATTTCATCAGGGAAGGGCTGCCTATTTCATTCGGTTGGGAGGCTGTGACGTGGGTTGTTTCTGGTGTGATGTAAAAGATAGTTGGGACGCAAGTATACATCCACAGTTAACCATTGATGAAATTGTCAATGGGGCAATCGCTCATCCATCCAGATTAGCAGTTATTACCGGAGGAGAACCATTACTGCATGATTTAAATGCACTAACCAATCTGTTAAAACAAAAAGGGTTTGAAACAAATATTGAAACCTCTGGGTCATCACCTTTAACTGGCACCTGGGATTGGATTTGTTTATCTCCCAAAAAGTTCAAAGCTCCTTTGCCTGAAATTATTAGCAAAGCGAATGAATTAAAAGTAGTGATTTACAATAAGCACGATTTTGAATGGGCAGAACAATATGCTGCATTGGTAAATGATCAATGTTTATTGTACTTACAGCCTGAATGGGATAAAGCAGCAGAAATAACCCCTTCCATCATTGAGTATATTCAATTAAACCCTCAATGGAGAATGAGTACTCAAGTACACAAATACCTTAATATTCCTTAAGTCTTCTTGAATTGTCACAGATTCGTCAATAATCAGAGAACAGGTCTCGTTCTACAGTTTCATGACAATTGCTTTTTTTAGTAGTGGCACCTTTGCATAAGAAATACGGATTATGTTGAAGAGTTGCATACTAGGACTGATATTATCTTTTACATATACTACCATCGATGCTCAACAATCGGATACGCTATCTGGCATTGGAAATGAAGTGGTAGTAACTGCTACTAAAACAGAAAGAAGATTAAGCAATGTGGCCGTTCCTGTTAGCATCATTTCTCAAAAAAAAATACAACAAGCAGGATCCCTTAGATTAAACGATATTCTTCAGGAACAAACTGGCATTTACTTGACTTCTGGTTTTGGTACAGGAGTACAAATGCAAGGGCTCAGCCCAGACTACACTTTGATTTTGATTGACGGAGAACCATTGGTTGGAAGAACAGCCGGTGTTTTAGATTTAAACAGAATTACTGTAGGAAATATTAAACAAATTGAAATTGTGAAAGGCCCTTCTTCCAGTCTTTACGGAAGTGAAGCAATGGCTGGCGTAATTAATATTATCACAGATAAGCCAAACAAAACTACTTTAAAAGCTTCTGCCCGTTATGGAAGTTACAATACATCAGATTTGAATTTGAGTGGAAGTATTCGAAAAAATAAATTTGCCTATCAAGGATTTGTGAATGGTTATGCCACTGATGGTTTTAGTATTCGACCCAACAGTGTTGAAAGATCAATAGCGCCTATTAAGCGCTTCACCATGCAACACAATTTGAATTATTATTTTTCTCCTAAAACAAGCGCATCATTCAACTTTAGGATGAATGAAGAAAAGATCATCAATATTATAGCGGTAACCAATAATGGCGCAGTTACTACATCAAATGGTGTAGAGAAAAACAAAGACTATAATGCGACTTTTCAATTAGCGCATCGATTCAATAATCACTTAAAAAATACTTCCCGCATTTACGGAACAAAATTTGAATCTTCTCAGGAACTACTTACAAGTAATGGTTCACCCTATACAGATTATTTTAAACAACAATTTGGAAGAATTGAAAACCAGACCGATTATACCATCAATGACTTACTTGAATTAAATGCTGGCGTTGGATATACAATAGAAACTGCCAATAGCAATCGTTACGACAAAACAGAGAGCACTAAAAAAAATCAAATCGGTTATGCTTTTTTACAAACTGAATGGAGACCAATTAAGCAATTAACGCTGATTGCTGGAGCCAGATATGATAACAACGAATTATACGCTGCTGCATTCAGTCCTAAACTTGCATTGCAATATAAAATCAATAAAAGCTTCCAGCTTAAAGCAAGTATTGGAAGAGGTTTTAAAGCACCAGATTTCAGACAGCTCTACCTCAATTTTACCAATGCGGCCGCTGGTGGATACAGTGTTTTTGGAACCGTTGAAGCACAAAAAATAATCAACCAATTAAATAGTATTGGTCAAATAGCCAGTTTTGAAAATGACTTTTATCAATTAGGAGAACTCAAACCTGAATTTTCAACTGGAATCAATATTGGTGGAAGTTTTAAACCAGGCAACAAAATACATTTTACATTTAATTTCTTTAGAAACAATATCGAAAACCTGATTGATAGCAGACTAGTAGCTTATAGAACTGGTGGCTCACAAATTTTTAGTTACCTGAATGTAAAAAATGCATTTACACAGGGTATTGAAACAGATTTCCATTATCAACTATCCAATGCATTCAATGTAAATGCAGGATATCAATTGTTAATTACTGGAGACAAAGATGAGATCAACAAAATAAATGATGGAAAAGTATTCACTAGAGATGCAAACGGATTTAGCAGATTGATGGAAAAAAGTGAATATGTTGGTTTACCCAACAGAAGTAAGCATATGGCCAATTTAAAATTGCAATATGAAAAGAACAATGCTTTTGCCAATATCCGTTTGATATACAGAAGTAAATGGGCAGTTACAGATACTGATGGAAATGGTCTATTCAACACCAATGATGCTTTTGCCAAAGGCTTTGTTCAGGTAAATACCGCAATCGGAAAAACAATTGCTCAGCAATTCAATCTTCAAATTGGCGTAAACAATTTATTGGATTATGCGGATGTCAGCAATTTACCCAATATGCCTGGAAGAAATTTTTATACAACCATAACTTATCAATTTGTACAAAAAACTAAAAAATAGATATATGAAAAAAGGAATCATTTTTATTGCATTGATTATTAGCTTGGCTTCATGCAGCAAAGACACCGCCACAGTCAATTCCAACAATACACCTGTTAGCTCAGTAACTGTCAATAATTTTGCAGCTGATACAATTATAGGATTAACTCCACAGGGCATCCCTTTTGGAGCAGGCAAATATTCTTTTTATAGTTTGGAAACCAATAAATCAGTACCATCTTCTGACAGTGCAACCACAAAATGGGATCTTGGCTTTAGAGGAACATCCATCATAATAAATGGAGGAAATAGTGGACCTGGAATGGGAAGTGGATTCGTATTTGTTGGATTATACAATAATCTAAGTACCATTCCTGCTGACTCTACTTTTAAAGTGGATAATGCACCTACTTCTTATGCAATTACTGCTGGGAGTAATAGAGGATGGTTTGTTTATGATGCCATCAATAATTTAGTAAACCCCATCCCTGGGAGGGTTCTGGTAATTAGAACTGCTTCAGGCAAATATGCCAAAGTAGAGATATTAAGCTATTACAAAGGTGGCGTAACCCCTCCTGCATCTGCATCAGATGCGATTAAATTAAATGAACAACGCTATTATACTTTCCGATTTACCTATCAACCAAACGGAACAAAGAATTTTTAAGTTAGATATATTGAATGATACCCTGCAACCCAAAATTGCAGGGTTTTTTATTTTAACAAAATAGTGCCCGTTTTTTTCCGATATTGTTTACTGAAAATAGATGAAAGTATATTTAACCATACTAATTTTTATACTGGCATTATCGTCAAATGCACAACTCAATTATAGTGCAGATCGAGTAAGTCCAAAAGTGTTGGCTATTTATGAAAAAGCGATAACACTATTAAGAGAGGAGTCTTTCAAAGAGGCTGTTCCATTATTATTAACCACCGTTAAAGAAGACAGCAATTTTATAGATGGGTATTTATCACTCGCTGGAACATTTGGAGAATTAAAACAATACCAACGATCTATTCAATTTTATGAAATAGCCAAACAAAAGGATTCGATTTATTTTTCAGTATACCAGCTTCCTTATTCAATCAATCTAGCGGGCAATGGTCGATTCGCAGATGCATTAAAAGCAGTGAATCAATTTCTACAAATTCCAAAATTGAATGAAAGAAGTATAAAGAGTGCCAGCTTTAGAAAAAAATGTTTTGAATTTGCATTGGATTATGCAACTAAACATCCCGTCAATAACTATCAATTTAATCCAGTAAATCTGGGAGATAGTGTAAACTCCCCTGCTGCAGAATACTATCCATCTGTAACGGTAACGGATAGTTTATTGGTCTTTACTAGAAGAGGCAATCAAATCAGAGAAGATTTTTTTCAAAGTACCATTCAGGGAAAACAACTGGGCAAAGCCAGTTTAATTAAAGGGGATATTAATTTCGAAGCTCAGAAAGGAGCCATCACCGTTTCACAAGATGGTGAATGGATGTTATTTACTGCAAGATTTAACGAAGGTGGCTATGGCAATTTCGATTTGTATATTTCCTATTATACACCACAAGGATGGAGTGAACCACAAAACCTGGGGGAAAGTATTAATACAGAATTCTGGGAAAGTTCTCCAAGCATTAGCCCCGATAAAAGCGTACTTTATTTTAGCAGTAATAGACCAGGTGGATTTGGAGGCTCCGATATTTACATGAGTCGTTTACAACCCAATGGAAAATTGGCT
>REAV01000017.1 GCA_004294465.1 Sphingobacteriia bacterium
ACCACCGCAAACCTAGAACAGGCAAGCTTTTCGGACCATTTCGTTAGTCCTGAGTTTGAAATTAGTTATATCAATAATCAATATATAGTTGATTGTAGAATTAAACTGCCATTGGCGGATTTGAATATTACCGAAAATGGGTCCAGTTCTCATTTTTTGTTTCAATACCTGCAGCAATTTTTTATTTGGAAAAAGGCGGAAGATATTTTGCTGGTAGAAAAGTTTCTTCCATCAGGAAAAATGGTAATTGAGGCAGAGGATTGGTCTAAACAATTACAAGAATTTATTTTACCGCTATCCAAGGAGTATGGAGTTCATTTTACCAATGTTAAGAAGGAAGAGGTAAAAGATGCAAAGCCTGAACTTAAAATTTTATTGAAAGAAAAGGGTGATTATTTATTGTTCCAGCCCATTTTTAATTACAGAGGCTACGATGTTACCAATACCGATAAAGAAAAAATATTTTTCCCTATAGCCGACAAATTGTTGGTGATCCATAGAAATCTTTTGTTAGAACAAGAGTTAATGCAAAGAATAGAATCTTTACATTCTGGTTTTGTAAAACCGGTTGATTCCAACATTTTGGCGTTGAAAGGCAAAGATGTTTTAAAGAATAATTGGTTTTTCTTGTTTATTGATGCGGTTAAGGACATGAATATTCCTGTGTTTGGATTTGATGCCTTAAAAAATTTCAGATTCAATACTGCTAAACCAACTACAAAGATTTTCATTAGCAGCAATACTGATTGGTTTGATGCAAAAGTGGAAATCCAATTTGGGGAGCAGAAAGTAACAGTTGACGATGTTAAAAAAGCATTGTTGAATAAACAACAGTTTGTTCAGTTAACTGACGGAACCCTTGGGATATTACCTGAAGAATGGATCAAGAAGTATTCATTGCTATTTAGAGTTGGCGATGGAAAAACGGGGGATATGAAGTTGAGTAAATACCACTTCAGTGTAATCGAAGAATTATATTTACAAAGAGATGAAGAAGAACTGTTTTTTCAATTAGAAGAAAAATACGAAAGATTAAAAGGAAATCATTCAATAAAGCCCATTCCAGCTCCAGCACATCTGCAAGAAGTATTGAGGCCTTACCAGGAAAGTGGTTTTCAATGGCTGAATTATTTGCGCGAAGTTCAATGGGGTGGAATTCTGGCGGATGATATGGGATTAGGAAAAACCATACAAGCCTTGAGTTTTTTGCATCATCTAAAAGTAGAGAATGGCAAATTAAAAGCATTGGTGGTTTGTCCAACAACTTTGTTGTATAACTGGCAGAATGAAATAAAAAAATTCACTCCATCACTTACATATTATATTCATCATGGAGGATTAAGGGTAAAAGAAGGAATTGCTGATGATACTATTGATGTAATCATCACTACTTATGGTACGCTCAGAAGTGATATCAAACAATTTGTAGAAGTGAATTTTGATTATGTGGTATTGGATGAAAGTCAGGCAATTAAAAACCCAGGAAGCAAAGTTACCAAAGCTGCTTCTTTATTGAAAGCTACGAGCAGATTGTGTTTGAGTGGTACTCCTTTACAGAATAATACTTTCGATATTTTTGCTCAGATGAATTTCTTGAATCCAGGTATGTTAGGAAGTATGGAGTTTTTCAAACAAGAATTCTCCATTCCTATCGACAAATTTGGAGAGAAGGAACAGAAAGAGCATTTGCGAAAACTACTCTATCCATTTATTCTAAGAAGAACGAAAGAGCAGGTTGCCAAAGATCTTCCTGAAAAACAAGAAATGGTCTTATTCTGTGATATGGGCGATGAACAACGTAAGATATATGAAGCCTATAGAAACGATTATCGTGATAAAATTTTAGGGGTAGTTGAAAATCAAGGGATTCAAAAATCTCAGTTAACTATTTTGCAAGGTTTAATGAAACTCCGACAAATTTGTGATAGCCCTGCTATAGTAAAAGAAGAAGAAAGGTTCCCAAATGTTTCTGTAAAGTTAGAAGAGCTGGGAAGAGAAATAACAGAGAATATCAGCAATCATAAAGCCTTGGTGTTTTCTCAGTTTCTAGGCATGCTTGCTTTGATCAAAGAGAAAATGAAAGAGCTGGGTGTGGACTATGAATATTTTGATGGAAGTAGTACTATTAATGAAAGAGAACGTGCTATTCAACGTTTTCAAAATGATGACAATTGCAGGGTATTCTTAATTTCTTTAAAAGCGGGGGGTGTGGGGTTGAATTTAACCGCTGCTGATTATGTATACATTGTTGATCCTTGGTGGAATCCGGCAGTAGAACAACAAGCAATTGATCGTACCCATCGGATTGGGCAAACCAAAAATATTTTTGCTTACAGAATGATTTGTACCGATACCGTTGAAGATAAAATTCTCAAATTACAAGAACGCAAAAGAAATTTAGCCAGAGAAGTGATTACTGATGATGAAGGCTTTGTAAAAACCCTAACCAAAGAAGATGTAGAGTATCTTTTTAGTTAATCAAGGTTTTTTCTCCCCCCTCAGCATTAGCCTTCACCGATTAGTCTTTTCGTTAAACTGATTCACCGATTTATAACTAATTAATTCGGTTTATCTGTTTAGTTTGCCTTTCATCTATTTAAAAGACTTATAATATGTAAGTCTAGGTAAATTCGCATCTATCCAAATTGAATAATATGAAATTGATTTTTTCTTTAATAAGCTTTCTAATTGTACTTGCAGGAAATGCCCAAAATACGGGCACTTTGAAAGGAAAACTCATTGATTCAATTGGTAAACAAGCACTTAAGGATGCAACCGTTACGCTATTAGACGCCAAAGATTCTACTTTAGAAGTATTTGGTTTAGCAAAACAGGATGGAAGTTTTTCTTTGGAGAATATTGGATTTGGCGACATGTTGTTACAAATTAAGTTTCAAGGATATGAATCCTATTCTAAAAAATTGAGTTTTACAAAAACCAATAATAAAATTGATTTAGGCAATATATATCTTCAAATAGCGGCCAATGATTTAGGGAACGTAACTGTAACACAATCGCCTATTACGATAAAAAAAGATACTGTGGAGTTCAATGCATCCAGCTTTAAAACCAAGCCCAATGCAGTGATGGAAGATTTACTGAAAAAATTACCAGGCGTTCAGGTAGATAAAGATGGAAATGTAAAAGCACAAGGAGAACAAGTTCAAAGAGTATTAGTGGATGGCAAAAGATTTTTTGGAGATGACCCTAAATTAGCCACTAAGAATCTTCCTCCAGATATGATTGATAAGATTCAGGTTTTTGATGCTTTAAGCGATCAAAGTGCTTTTACCGGATTTGATGATGGGAATCGCGTAAAAACCATCAATATCACCACCAAAAAAGACAAACGCAAAGGATATTTTGGAAGAGCATCTCTTGGAGCAGGTGCCGATAGCAAAGAAGGTGTGTATGATAATAGTATTAATGTTAGCCATTTTAATGGTGATATGCAATTGACCTTAACGGGTCAAGGAAATAATGTAAACAAGCAAAATTTTAGTGTGCAAGATTTCTTGGGTTCTTTAGGAGGAGCGAGTTTTGGAGGAGCTGGTGGAGGTGGAGGAAGAGGTGGCGGTGGAGCTACTGGTGCTGTTGGCTCAGGATCAGGTGGTGGAATTGTAAATACTTGGGCTGGAGGTTTGAATTACAAAGATGTTTGGGGTAAGAAAACCAATATCTCTGGAAGCTATTTCTACAATGATCAAAAAACCTATCGCGATCAAAATAGCTATACTCAAAATTTAATTCCAGGTGCTGCAGACTCTTCTATTTTCAATACACAAACGCAAAACTCTATTACTCAAAACCAGAATCATCGAATTAATTTCAACATTGAACATCAGTTCGATTCTTCGAATTCATTGATTATAAGACCAAATGTTAGCTTTCAACATACCGACTCACAAACAGATCAAATTACTTCTTCCACAAAAGGCTCATCTAAATTTTTGAATAATTCTGTAGCAGCTGCAGATAGAGTGAGCAACGGTTATAATGCTGGATTAGAAGCTACTTTTCGGCATCGATTCAAGAAAAAAGGCAGAACTTATTCTATTGCATTTAATCCTAGTATGAATACCAATGATGGTAATACATCTAATTATTCTATCAATAACTATTTTAATACTGCAACTCCTTTTGCAGATACCATCAATCAACGTGGTATCACGAATAGAGATGGGAATACTTTTAATACAACGTTTTCTTATACAGAGCCAATTGGGAAAAATCAAATTTTAGAATTCAACTACAACTATAATAATAATATCAATAATTCAGGTACCAAAACCTATTCATTTAATAAAGTAACTGGTCAATATGATATTGTTGTTCCTAATTTGACCAACGAATTTGAAAACACTTTTAACTCCAACAGGGTTACGCTGAATTATCGTATTCAAAATGCAAAGTATAATTTAAGTATAGGTTCTGGGGTTCAGGTAGGAGATTTGACTTCTAAAAATGTAACTAGGGATAGTTCTATCCTTCAACATTTTGTGAATTTCTTCCCTACCCTGAATTTTAGGTACGATTTTACCAAAACAAAAAACTTGCGAATTTTCTATAATGGAAGAACCGCTCAGCCTAGTGCAGCTCAATTACAGCCAGTAATAGACAATTCTAATCCTTTAAATATTAGAACTGGTAATCCAGGGTTAAAACAACAGTTCATTCATTCATTCAGAATATTGTATAATTCTTTCGATTTGTTTACGCAGAAAATTGTTTTCGCTACAATTAATGCAAGCTTTATAGATAATGATATTCAAAACTCGACCGTATTCTTGCCTAATGGTGGCCAGATTACCAGACCTGTTAACTTAGGTGGAACCTATAATGTAAATGGTATTTTTAATTATGGATTTCCATTAAAGAAACCGAAGAGTAATATCAATTTAACTTTAAACTTATCTAACTCACAAAGTCAAACATTGGTGAACAATCAAAGTAACTACACTAGAAATACAGTTGCAGGATTTAATGCAGGATGGACAACCAATTTGAAAGATAATTTTGACATGAATTTTTCATCGAACTCCACATTCAACTTTGCTCGCTATACTTTACAACCAGAACAAAATGGGGACTTCTTTACTCAATCATTTACTGTTGAACCTACCTATTTTTCTAAGAGTGGATGGGTGATTTCCTCAGATTTTAGTTATGTAAAAAATATGGGAAGAACGGAAGGCTTTAATACCAGCATTCCTTTATGGAGTGCCAGTATTGCTAAACAACTCTTCAAGAAAAAAGAAGGCGAAATTAAATTCTATGTATTCGATTTGTTAAACCAAAACGTGAGCATCACAAGAAATGTAACAGGAAATACCATTCAAGACGTATCTACTAGAGTGCTTACCAGGTATTTCATGATAAGCTTTACATATAATCTTCGCAGATTTGGCGCACAAGGTGCTCAACAAAGAAACCCAATGGGAGACATGTTCAGAGGTATGCGACCTCCGGGAACTGGTGGTGGAATGAATAGGAATTTCAGGCAGTAAAAGCCTAGTTAATCAAATCTTAACCTATTTTTCAAGAATAATGGGCTTAAATAAGCTAGAGATTCGTAAATTTGCTGTCTTATAATGATGGCAACAATTAATACATATCATTTTTTTATAGCATTTGGTGCTTTTACCAGACAGCCAAATATCAATCCTTCTGTTGTATTGCCGCGACCTCGACGCGGTTTCTGATAGGACGAGCAACTGGCACTTGCCCCTATCAGTGAAAATTTCCCCGATAAAGTTTTGGCAAAAGTTCCTTGTTCATTTTTAATTCTCTATAAGTTGGATCAGCAAATAAATGTTCGCGTTGCAAATGGTAATGATACTCATTACGCTTCAATCATTACCGATGAAATGGAAGCCTCTGCAAAAGCCAGAGGAACTGGCATAGCTAAAAGAAGCCCGGATTATATTGCCCAAAAAATGGAGGAAGGCAAAGCGGTGATTGCATTAGATTCCAATGGCGGATGGGTGGGGTTTTGTTATATAGAAGTGTGGGGGCACGAAGCATTTGTTGCGAATAGTGGATTAATTGTTTCTCCTGAATATAGAAAGAGTGGAGTAGCTAAGCAGATCAAGCAAACCATTTTTAATTTATCCAGAAAAAAATATCCAGCGGCAAAAATATTTGGATTGACAACCGGGTTAGCTGTAATGAAAATCAATAGCGATCTGGGATATGAACCAGTTACATATAGTGAGTTAACCGATGATGAAGAATTTTGGGCAGGATGCAAAAGCTGTGTGAATTATGATATTTTAATGAGTAAGGATCGGAAGATTTGTATGTGTACAGCAATGTTGTATGATCCTGCTGACCATTTTGAACCCGCGGAAACATCTGCAGAGTTTAAACAGAATTCTAAGTTGTATGAGCGTTTTATGAAAATTAAACAAAGCAAATTGATGAACTTTTTTAAAAAGAAAACCTTGTTTAATTATTTTTTCAATCTCTAATTGTATCATAATGCAATCAAAAAAATTGGTATTGGGTTTTAGTGGTGGTTTAGATACTACTTATTGCGCCTTGTATTTGTCGCAGGATAAAGGATATGAAGTGCATAGTGTGATAGTAAATACAGGTGGTTTTAGTGAATCTGAGTTGGTTCAAGTAGAAAAACATGCTTACGCATTAGGTGTAAAAACGCATACAACTATCAATGCGGTTCAAGGTTATTATGATCGTATTCTTAAATACTTAATCTTCGGAAATGTTTTAAAAAACAATACCTACCCTTTGAGCGTTAGCGCCGAAAGATTGAGTCAGGCTGTACATATTGCAGAACACGCTCAAAAATTAGGTGCAAATGCAGTTGCGCATGGAAGTACTGGTGCTGGTAATGACCAGGTTCGATTTGATATGATATTTAATATCATGATTCCAGGAGTAGAAATCATCACTCCAATCAGAGATCTGAAATTAAGCAGAGAAGAAGAGATCGCTTATTTAAAAGCAAAAGGGGTTGAAATGAATTTTGAAAAAGCTGCATATTCTATTAACAAGGGATTATGGGGCACAAGTGTTGGCGGAAAAGAAACCCTACATTCTAAAGGATTATTGCCCGAGTCTGCATGGCCTACACAGGTTACTAAAACGGAACCAGAAGAAATGGTGATCAGCTTTGAGAAGGGAGAAATAAAGAAAGTAAACGGACAATTGTTTGATCATCCTTCTACTGCCATACAATATATACAATCCATTGCAGGTGCTTTTGGTATTGGTAGAGATATTCATGTTGGAGATACCATTATTGGAATAAAAGGAAGAGTAGGTTTTGAAGCTGCTGCTCCAATGGTTATTTTAAAAGCACATCATGCTTTAGAAAAGCATGTATTAACCAAATGGCAATTGAGCTGGAAAGATCAATTATCGCAGTTTTATGGTAATTGGTTACATGAAGGTCAAATTTTAGATCCTGTAATGAGAGACATTGAAGCTTATTTAATACAATCTCAAACTCAAGTTACTGGTGATGTTTTTATTCAATTAATGCCTTATCGTTTTCAAATTATTGGTATTGAATCGGCATATGATTTAATGAGCAGTAAGTTTGGAAAATATGGAGAAATGAACACGGGCTGGACTGGAGATGATGTAAGAGGCTTTTCGAAAATATTTGGTAACCAAACAGCCATCTTTCATAATATAAAATCTGCTGCAAATGATTAAGGCGGGCATAATTGGTGGAGCTGGTTATACAGGTGGAGAATTGATTCGTTTATTGATCAATCATCCTTCTGTAGAATTATGCTTTGTACATAGCAGTAGCAATGCAGGAAATTATTTGTATAAAGTGCATGCCGATTTAATGGGAGAAACTAGTTTACAATTCACCAATACAATTGATCAAACAATAGATGTATTGTTTCTTTGTGTTGGTCATGGGGATGCAAAAAAATTATTGAGTGAAAATGAAATTGCAGATAGCATAAAAATAATTGACCTCTCCCAGGATTTCAGGTTAACCAATAACGCACAAATTGGTAAAAGAATATTTGTTTATGGCTTACCTGAATTAAATATTGATGCTATTAAAGGAGCCAATAATATTGCCAATCCTGGTTGTTTTGCAACAGCAATACAGTTGGGATTATTTCCGCTCGCATCCATTGGAGTGCTTGGCGATGTTTACACTACCGGAATCACTGGATCTACAGGTGCAGGACAGTCTCTAAGCAGTACTTCGCATTTTAGCTGGAGAGCCAATAATATACAAGCATATAAAACATTAGCACACCAACATATTTTTGAAATAACCCAATCGATCAATCAATTACAAAAAGATGATCCTTTGTCGGTATCAGGTGAAGGAAGGGGTGTAAGATTTGTTCCATGGCGTGGAGATTTTACCAGAGGTATTTATGTTAGTTCTATCATCGATTGTGGCCTGCCATTGGAAGAAATAAAGAATGTCTATAAGACCTTTTATCAAAATGCTGCTTTTACCTATTTGAGTGATGCAATGATTGATTTAAAGCAAGTAGTGAATACCAATAAATGCTTGATTCATATAGAAAAACAAGGGGATAAATTAGTGGTTCATACTGCAATTGATAATTTATTAAAAGGGGCTAGTGGTCAAGCTGTTCAAAATATGAATCTTTTATTTGGCTTATCAGAAAACGACGGATTAAAGTTAAAGGCCAATTATTTTTAAAACAGTGTTATGAAATTATTTGATGTATATCCTTTAAATAATATTGCCATTACCAAGGCTTTGGGTTCTTATGTTTGGGACGACAAGGGAGTACAATATT
>REAV01000139.1 GCA_004294465.1 Sphingobacteriia bacterium
TAAACCAATGGGAAATAAGCTTTGTAATCTTTGTCGTTTACAGTGATCTTTCCTTCGCCCTTGCTAATGAAGACACGAGTAACGGCTTCTTTACGGCGACCAACTGCGTTTTTTTGTTTTTCCATTTTATTATTATTGGGTTCGCTGAAATTCAGCGTAATGGTTTAGAATTTAAGTTCTTTAGGTTGTTGTGCAGTGTGTGGATGAGCTGTTCCAGCATACACAAATAATTTTTTGATCATTTTACGACCTAAACGATTTTTAGGCAACATCCCTTTTACTGCTCTTTCCATTACTACTTCAGGACGACGCTTTAATAAATCACCTGCAACTTCTTCTTTTTTACCACCTGGGTAACCAGAATAGTTCAAGTAGATTTTGTCTTCTAATTTGTTACCAGTGAAAGTAACTTTATCAGCATTGATTACAATTACATAATCGCCACAGTCTACGTGTGGAGTATAATATGCTTTGTTTTTACCGCGTAATACAGCAGCAATCTTAGATGCAATGCGTCCGACAGTTTGATTAGTACCATCAACTATATACCAGTTGTGTTGAACGGTAGCTTCATTCGCATGCTTGGTGGTGAAATGGAGTTTACTCATAATAGTTTGTTTTAATGAAACCGGCGCTATCCCACCGGAAAGAATGTTCCCATTTTTTGGGAGGGCAAAGGTGCAGCAGTTCAACGGGAAAAACAAGATTTTTAAGAACTATTTTTTATAGCCCCTTTGTAACTAATTGATTTTCAATAATATTTTAGTGTAAAAATTTTATTACACTGAAAAAAAGGATTGAATTTGCGTTAAATAGGGGATTTTGAAGGCAATAAACTACAAACGGTCCTTTCATTAACCATGATCAGAAAGTTTAGTAAGTTGCTGCAAATTCCACCCGAAGCATTAATTAAAGAATACGAACTACAATAAATTGAGCTATTTAAAATTTTCTGCCGATCAAATATTTACTGGAACTGAATTATTGTCGGATCAATTGGTATTGATTACCGATAAAGAAGGAACCATCATCGATTTAATAGCAGAAGAAAATGCTGGTGGAGATATACAACATCATCAAGGAATACTTTCACCTGGTTTTATTAATGCACATTGCCATTTAGAATTGAGTCATATGAAGGGGCTCATTCCTGAGCATACGGGCTTGCCTGAATTCATTTTAAAAATCGTTAATGAAAGACATCATTCAGAAGAGCTAATACTTCAAGCTATTGCTGATGCCGAAGATTCAATGATCAATAATGGAATTGTAGCTGTTGGAGATATATCGAATAATTCACTTACACTAACACAAAAGCAATTAGGAAATTTAACCTACCACAATTTTGTTGAAGTGAGTGGTTGGAAGCCTGCAATCGCATTACCCAGGTATGAAAATGCAATGCATATATACAGCAGTTTTAAAGATGCATTGAATATTGAACAAAGAACAAAAAAGATGCATTGAATATTGAACAAAGAACAAAAACTAATTCTTCAGCAAGCATTTCAATGAACCCACATGCTCCCTATTCGGTATCGGCAGAATTATGGGAATTGATTCAACCTCATTTTAAAGACTCCGTTGTTACTATTCATAATCAAGAAACCCCGGCAGAGAATCAACTCTTTAAAGATGGAACTGGTGATTTTGTGGGTATGTATCAGGCGATGAATATTGATCAAACACATTTTATACCAACAGGCAAAACGAGTTTACAAACTGTTTTACCTAAAATGCAAAATGCCAGTAATATTTTACTGGTGCACAATACAGAATCGAACCCGCAAGATATTTTAATGGCTAATCAACAAGCCATTCAAAACGATCAAAGGATTTTTTGGTGTTTATGCCCGAATGCCAATTTGTATATCGAAAACAAAATGCCTCCAATAGAATTGCTAAGAAGATACAACGCCAACGTAATCATTGGTACTGATAGTTTGGCCAGTAATCATCAATTGAGTATACTCAGTGAACTCAAAACCATCCAGCAACATTTTACTGAAATTCCTTTGGAAGAATTATTGCAATGGGCAACTTACAATGGTGCCAAGGCATTAAACCTCGATCATCAATTCGGAAGTTTTGAAAAAGGAAAAAAACCAGGTGTATTACTTCTGAATAGTTTGCTCTTAGAACAATTACATGCTTCAAGTAAAATAAATAGGTTGATTTAAAAAGTAATTTAATTATTGATGTTGTTTATGCGCTTATTAATAGCACTATGTTTAGGTTGCTTTTCATGTTTAAGCCAAGCTCAAGAAATAGAGCGAAGCTTTGGGATTTCTGTTGGAAATGGTTCTATTTATGCCCATACGAAAGATGTAGAAAACACATCAGGTTCCAAGCCGACTGGTTTTCAGATTAGTTATAATTGGCGTAAACTAGATTCTGCAACTTTTCAAAAATTTTCGGGATTACCAACTCAATCTGTTTTTATAAATTATACCAATTTTAATAACGGTATACTTGGAAATGGAATTATAGCCGCTTATGCCATTCAACCCAATATTCGCTTTTCCAATAAAGCAGGTTTGCAATTTCAAACAGCTGCAGGTTTTGCATACTTAAGTAATCCCTACAACCCTATACATAACCCTACCAATAGTTCCTATAGTACCACAATCAGTGCATATTTAGACCTTGGATTAAATATGTATTGGCAGTTTGCAGATCAATGGCAATTATCATTGGGGGGCCATTATAGGCACCTTTCTAATGCAGGTATTAAATTGCCCAATAAAGGAGTTAATTGGACTACTGCTGATATAAGTATTCGTTATGCATTAACACCCTTCAAACCTTTAACTCAACTCATCAATCGATACAAACAATTGCCTTATCAAAAATTCAAATATTGGGAATTGTATGCATTTGGTGCTGCTCGAAGCATTAGTAATGAATTGCTAAAAAGGTATCCAGTATATGGCATGGGTATTACACATAATTGGCAAACAGCTCGTTCACATGGATTTACAGCAGGGCTTGAAATATACCATGATGGTGCTCTTGCAGAACAATTATTAGAATCCAATCAAAAAACATCTTTAGCAAATGCAGTAAGTGTATTAGGAGGGCATGCATTTCTTTGGGGCAAAGTAGCTTTCACACAACAAATTGGGGTTTACCTTATTTCACACGGTTCCAATTTTCCAGGCTGGTATCATCGCTGGGGATTACAGTATCAAATGAATAAAAAATTAGCTTTAGGCATTAATCTCAAAGCCCATAAACAGGTTGCACAATTTCCTGATCTAAGATTGATTTATCGGTTGGGGAATTCAACAGTTTCGAGAAAGCAATAATTAAGCCAACACCTCTTGCAAAATCTTATAACTTTTCATCTGCCCAAAATTGGAAATATGCAAAGACAAATACAATTGAAAAGCTTCAATTAAATGCCTGCGTGTTTGTTGATTTAATAAA
>REAV01000018.1 GCA_004294465.1 Sphingobacteriia bacterium
TTTGTAAACAGATCTTCTGGAGAATTTGAATTAGCTCAGACCAATGCAGGGTTAATTGCTTTTTTTAATGACCTGCATAAGGGCAGAGATAGTGGCAAATCATGGTCCTGGGTAATTGATATTTCAGCAATTCTATTGGTAATTGTATCCCTTACCGGGCTCATTTTAATTCTATACATCAAAAGGAAAAGACGCTCAGGTTTATTGATGGCTATTGTGGGGCTTTTAGCTATGATATTGATCTATTATTTTTGGGGTCAATAAATAAAATTTAAAATCATTTTATGCATTCTCATACTATCTGTGCAACTATTCAAATTCTGCCTTTGGCACAAGACAAGCATCCTTATGAATGGGTGGATGAAGCAATTCCAATCATTATCCGTTCAGGGATTAAATATGAAGTGCGCTCTTTTGCTACTGAAATAGAAGGAACCTATTCAGAAGTAATGCAAGTAATCAATGGTGTTAATGAGCATCTATACCAAAAAGGATGCGCAGAATGGATTGCCAACATACAAATACAAATTCGTGCTGATAGAGCAATTTCTTCAAGTGAAAAAACTGAGAAATACCATATTTAGTGAGGTGAATTGATGTTTATATATAAAAAATTGACCCTCCAATTAATTTTTTGTATATTTAAGTCTTAAATAATACAGTTATGGCACTTGGTACAGTAAAATGGTTCAACGACGCAAAGGGTTTTGGTTTTATAAAACCCGATGATGGTGGCGAAGATTTGTTCGCACATTTTTCCGCAATTAATATGGGTGGATTCAAATCATTAAAAGAAGGTCAAAAAGTTTCTTTTGATATAGTTGATGGTAAAAAAGGTAAACAAGCAGGAAATATTCAAGCTGCTGAATAAAGCATATTAAAAGCAATCTAATCTGGTGGTATACATTTTTTTATTGAAAGGATGTATACTCACCATTAGATATCCTCCTCCATTTAATAATGGATCTTTTTTCAAGATTCCTAAACTATGTATGCCAGCAACGAGCGGGCCTAGTTTAACCGCTGCACCCATCCAAAATTGTCCTTGAGTATTGTATTGAACTGGGAAATAGATTCCCCAAGCAAGGGTTTCCCATCTAGGTGTTATGGTTAATAAGCTCAATTCTCTTGTATTGAACTTATTGCTACTAGAACTGCTTCTAAAGTTCAAACTCAGCTGCCCATTTATAAATAAATGCTTCCCTAAATGTCGGTCAACATTTATTACCATTCTAGTTGGATGGTTAACGCTAAATGTTGGTGAGAGCGGAGTTACTGTTCCAAATAATGTGGCTAATGAGTCTCTCAAATCTTGGGCTGAATTTATATTTGATAATTTTTGGCTTAAATCACCATCTGTAATTGAATTGGTTGGATTGCTAAATTGTCCTGTATATTCACTTGTTTTGAAGTTGGATGCACCAATATCCATGATACTCATTCCAATTTTCCAATGATATGGTTTTGGTTCATTTTCACCCACTGTAACCGATTGATCGTATAGTATATATTCCATCCCTACACTAAAGCCGAAACTTGAAGTGCCAGATTTGATCATTTGATTGATGTTTCCTTGAAGATTAATATAAGGACTGATTGCATCATAATTAGAAGAGTAGGCATAAGATCCAGCACCGCCAGTAAATGTATACACTGTATCAGTTGGGGTTAGTTTAGTTTCGATATAACTAAAGCGATTGATTCTGGTATAAGCACCCGAAACGTTTTTAGCTATTTGAAGCGTTATTCCTCCGCTTAATCTGCCTAAATTATTTTCTTTGATAACTCTACTATAGTTTAAGTTGCCTTCCAGCCAACCAGCATGTATGCCATTACCTTGTATAAATGGAGTAGTTCTATTGTTAAATAAAAACTCATCCATTCGATCGGTTGAATCATTCACTTCAAAGGAATTGGTTTTAAAATGAGCATACGATCTTATTCTTAGTCCACCACTGATGCTTTGTTTGGCATCAATTTGATACATAACATTGAATAAATTCAAATCAATCGACTGATGATTGTATCGGCTGAACCTTCCCTCTTTTAGTTGAATACTTGCATTGGAAATGGAAGGCAATTTCATGTCTTTGAAGTAAAGCGTATTCGTGATATTGCTTAGTTGAACTGAAAAAAGATTAAGATCCCATTTGTGTAAACTATTGATAGGAGAAGCTGGATTATTGAAAATGCTTGCAGCCCCGGTATAGGATGAACCTTGGATTGCATGAAAATTTTGGGCAATAGCATGTTTATTGGTCAAAACTCCGCAAAGCAATGCCATTCCAAAAAAGATTTTTTTCCTGAGATTCCTATTCATAACCGTCAACTATTTATTAACGGTAAACCTATTAGTTTATTCAATATTGGAGGAAATATTTCAAAATAGAAATCCCCTCGTAGAAACGAGGGGATTTTTTCGATTGCTTGCCATTATAAGAGAGTCTTTATCTGCGGTTTGATTGCACAAATATACATCAAACAGTGTAAAAAATCAATTATAATTAATTATTATTTGTATTTATTTTTAATTTGTTTAACAAAAATGGCAATTTAGTAACAAAAATATAATATATAATTAAATATAATATAATGTTAGACTTTTCCTGGATATACTTTAATGGCTTCTTCTAAACAGTCCATTGCCTTATTTATATCAGCCAGATTCAATACATAGGCCAATCTAACTTCCTGTTTGCCTAAACCCGGCGTACCATAAAATCCGGTAGCAGGTGCAAGCATCACTGTTTGATTTTCGAAACTGAATGACTCTAAAAGCCATTGGCAAAATCGATCTGCATCATCAATCGGTAATTTAGCCATTGCATAAAATGCTCCCCCCGGATTTGGACAAAATACCCCTTCCATATTATTGAGCCTTTTCACAATCAAGTCTCTTCTGGATTGATATTCTGCTTTGGTCGTATCAAAATAATTAGCAGGTAAATCTATAGCTGCTTCACCAGCAATTTGGGCAAAGCTTGGTGGACTTAATCTTGCCTGGGCAAATTTCATTGCAGCATCCAATACCAATTGATTCTTTGTTACAAATGCGCCAATTCTACCTCCACATGCACTGTATCTTTTGCTGATGGTGTCCATAATGATCACATTGTCATCAACCCCTTTTAAATGCATGGCACTTACCTGCTCACCTCCATAACAAAATTCACGATAAGCTTCATCAGAAAACAAATACAAATTGTATTTGAGGATCAATTCTTTTAATTGTTCCATTTCTGATCTGCTGTACAAGTACCCTGTAGGGTTATTGGGATTGCAAATAACAATGGCTTTTGTTTTTGAAGTGATCTTTGCTTCAAAATCTGCAATCGGCGGTAGTGCAAAACCATTTTCAATATTGGATGTGATTGGAATAACTTTTACTCCAGCAGCAACAGCAAAACCATTATAGTTTGCATAAAAAGGTTCTGGTATAATTACTTCATCACCTGCATCTAAACAAGCCATAAAGCCAAATTGAATGGCTTCGCTTCCACCTGTTGTAATGATGATTTGTTGATGATTCACTTCAATGCCAACGGAAGCATAATATTGTACCAGTTTTTTTCGATAGCTTTCATTTCCTGCGCTATGACTGTATTCCAAGACTTTGAAATCGCTATGTCTTACTGCATCTAATATGGCTTTTGGAGTTTCAATATCAGGCTGGCCTATATTTAAATGATATACTGTAGTACCTCTTTTTTTGGCGGCTTCTGCAAATGGTACTAGTTTTCTGATAGGTGAAGCTGGCATGGCCAACCCCCTTTGACTAATTGCTAACATAAATTGGAAATAGGTTTAATAAACGCGATTATTTCTTCTTTGCCTCAATAACTTCTCCATCGATTGTAAGTGTATAAGGCTGATTAGAATGAGCAAATTTTACATCCACATTTTTTTTGAATGCCCCTAAAGTTGCAGCGTTATAAGTTACTTTAATGGTGCTTGATTTTCCAACAGCAATGGGTGCTTGTGAGTATTCTGGTTTAGTACATCCACACTCTGCATTGGCAAATTCTATTACAACAGGCTTTTTTGCTTTATTGGTAAATGTAAAAACAAATGTTGCAGGAACATCTTTTTTGATTTTTCCAAAACTGTGTTTTTTTTCTTTAAAACTGATATCAGCTTGAGCAAAACTACTAATACCTACTACTAAACAAACTGCTAAAAGTATTGACTTCATCTTCATAATTTTCTAGACTTAATGGGTGATTATTCTTGAACTCCTTCTCCGGTAAAACTCACTTGCTTTACTATTCCGCCACTTAACACAATATCTGTATAACGGGTAAAATTCCCTAAAACACTACTGTTGAATTGGATTAAAATTTTCACAGATTGACCAGGTCCAAATTTTTGATTAGGCACAAAATTAGGTGTTGTACATCCACAACCAGCTGTTGCTTTTTCGAGAATTAAAGTATCCGATCCATTATTCACAATTTCAACAGTATATTCTACCGGTTTTCCATAAATGATTTTACCCATATCGTATTTTTCGTTCTTAATGGTTATGTTTTGGGCCTTTAATCCCACAAAAACCATAAAAAAGGAAGCGATTAGCAATAAATGTTTCATACTCATATCTTTATGCCATAAAATTACACAATCTTATGACTAATGAATTATCTTAGGATAAATTAGGGATAATTTTTTTCATAAAGATTACTTAATTGTGCAGATTATACTAATATTTGTTAGTCTTTAAACACCTAGACTTATTTTTGCCATATGGAATCAGCTGAAGCTATACAACTTAAAGAAGATATGATCTCTTTTGAAGGATTTCGGAACACTGTTCTGGAAGACTACAAAACTGCCATTATCAGCAGGGAAGTAAGTTTATTGGGAAGAAGAGAAGTGCTTACTGGAAAAGCAAAATTTGGCATTTTTGGTGACGGTAAAGAAGTGGCCCAACTGGCCATGGCTAAATTTTTTCAGCCAGGTGATTTTAGAAGTGGGTACTATAGGGATCAAACTTTCATGTTTGCCACTGGCTTATCGAGTGTGGAACAATTTTTTGCACAATTATATGGAGACCCCGATTTAAGGAATGATCCTTTTAGCGCAGGAAGACAGATGAATGCGCATTTTGCTACCAAATTTGTAGATGATAATGGCAATTGGTTAGACCTTGCCAATCGAAAAAATATTTCTGCTGATATGGCGCCAACTGCTTCTCAAATGCCAAGGGCTTTGGGGCTTGCTTTTGCGTCGAAATGTTTTAGACAAAGTGCCTTTCAACATGAACTTCAACACCTAAGTCATAATGGCAATGAAATTTGTTTTTGTACTATTGGAGATGCAAGCACATCGGAAGGGCATTTTTGGGAAACCATGAATGCAGCAGGTGTTTTACAAGTTCCATTAGCCGTATTTGTTTGGGATGATGGGTATGGTATTTCGGTTCCTAAAAATTTTCAAACTACCAAAGGGTCTATATCCGATGCATTAAAAGGATTAGAAAAAATGGAGGATACCAATGGTATTCGCATTTATAAATTGAAAGCATGGGATTACGCGGGAATGTGTCAGGTTTTTGAAGAAGCGATTCAACACATACGTGATACACATGTGCCTGTATTATTTCATGTGGAAGAAGTAACTCAACCTCAAGGTCATTCTACCAGCGGAAGTCATGAAAGATATAAAACAGCAGAAAGATTGGCATGGGAGAAAGAATGGGATTGTATAAAGAAGATGAAGGAATGGATGTTTGCGAATGGATTGTCTAGCGAAGAGGAATTATCTGATATTGAAATTGAAGCAAAGGAATATGTGAGAACTTGTAGATTAAATGCATTCAATAAATATTTCGACCCAATAAAAGAGCAAGCTGCCAATGCTGCTACATTATTGAAAGAAATGGTGGTAAATGATATTGATAAATACAATCAGCTTCAGCAAATGGCCAATGAATTAAGTGGCCTAAAAGAACCTCAAAGAAAAGATGTATTAAGGGCTTTGTGTGTAGCAACTGAACTGGCTCCTCAATCTCCTTCGGTGAATGATGTTCAATTGTATTATCAAGAATTATTAACAGAGAGCAAAAATTTATACAATTCTCATTTATACAATCAAACGCAAAAAAGCGCACTAAATGTTGCGGAGATTAAACCATTGGTTTCTTTTGATGCACCATTGGTAAATGGCTACGAAATATTGAATAAGTATTTTGATGCTTTGTTTACGCAGAATCCAAAAGTATATGCTTTTGGAGAAGATGTAGGATATATCGGAGATGTAAATCAGGGATTGGCCGGATTACAAGAGAAACATGGTAAAGACCGAATTTTAGATACTGGTATACGTGAATTGACCATTGTAGGACAAGCACTGGGTATGGCTTTGCGTGGTTTAAGACCCATTGCAGAAATTCAATACCTCGATTATTTATTATATGGCTTACAAGTACTAAGTGATGATGTTGCGACTACTCATTTTAGAACCAAGGGTCAACAAAGTGTTCCTATTATAATTAGAACAAGGGGCCATCGTTTAGAAGGAATTTGGCATAGTGGATCGCCCATGGGAATGATCATCAATGCGTTGAGAGGAATTTATGTTTGTGTCCCTAGAAATATGGTGCAAGCTGTAGGTATGTACAATACTTTATTAGCATCCAATGATCCAGCATTGGTCATTGAATGTTTAAATGGATATCGATTAAAAGAAAAAATGCCTGCTAATTTATTAGAGTTTGCAGTTCCATTGGGTGTTCCAGAAATTTTACAAGAGGGCGATGATGTAACTGTTGTTTCTTATGGTTCAACATTACGCATTATTCAGGATGCTGCAGATAGATTAGCACAGGAGGGTATTAGTTGTGAAATTATTGATGTGCAAACACTTTTACCTTTTGATATTCATCATCGAATTATTGAGTCACTCAAAAAAACCAACCGAATTATTTTTGTTGATGAAGATGTTCCTGGCGGAGCAGCGGCTTATATGTATAATCAGGTAATTGAAGGTCAGAAAGCTTTTCAATGGTTAGATGTTAGCCCAAGAACTTTAACTGGTCAAGCTCATAGACCGAGTTACGGATCGGATGGTGATTATTTTAGTAAGCCTAATGCAGAAGATGTAATTCGCGTAATACGTGAAATGATGCACGAATAAATTAACCTATATGAAAAATCACATGGGTGCAATTATTATTGGTTTCGTTATTTTAATTGGAACAATTGTTTTGGGAAATGCCTACAAATACAAGTTCATTAGCAATGAAACCATTGTAGTAACTGGATTAGCCGAAAAAGATTTCACGAGTGATCAAATAGTTTGGAAGGGAAGTTTTAATAGATACGGATTCGATTTAAAAGAAGCCTATTCTTTTATTAAGTCTGATGAAGCGATCATCAGATCTTATCTCAAAGAAAAAGGATTGCCAGATAGTGCGGTGGTTTTTTCTGCAGTAGATGTTCAAAAAAACTTTAGCAATGAAAGTGGACCTAACGGTAGTTATAAATCTGTATTTACCGGATATACCCTTTCATGTGAAGTGAAAGTTGATTCTAAGAATATCATTTTAGTGGAGAAAATTTCTCGAGAAGTAACGGAATTGCTCCAAAAAGGAATTGAATTCAATTCTAAAAAACCAGCTTATTATTATAGCAGATTAAATGAGTTGAAAATTGATCTATTGGCTAAAGCTGCTGAAGATGGAAAATTGAGAGCGGAAACAATTGCCAAGAGTTCTAAAGTGGGTTTAGGAAGTTTAAAAAGAGCCACCATGGGTGTCTTTCAAATTACTGGTAAGAATGACAATGAAGATTTCAGTTATGGAGGTTCATTCAATACTTCTTCAAAAGAAAAAACAGCTTCTATTACTTTGCGGGTAGAATATTTAGCCAATTAATTTAATTGATAAATAAGTGCTTTAATTCTTGTGTTGGTATCCAGCAGGCTTCTTTTTTGCCAAACCATTTGTACCGATTCTTTGCAATGAATTGATATACGGCATCTCTTATAAATGTAGGTACAATAATGAATGCATAGAGCAAACTCCATCCTTTATTAAGTTGCTTTGCTACTTTTAATGCCGCTGTTGATTCTGTATATATTTTCCCCTTCTCCAATAAAGCAAATGAATTGAAGGCTGTTGTTGAAAGGTTGAAATGGGTCAGTTTTTGCTGGCCAAAATCACTTTGTAAAGAGGCAAATTTAAAATGATGTTGAGGGTCACGACTGATTACAAATTGAACAGAACTGTTGCATAAATTGCATACTCCATCGAATAGAATGATCGAATGCTGCTCCACTTCCTGTATCTCATATCTCATATCTCTTATCTGTTATCTCATATCTGTTATCTCTCTAACCCATATTGTGAAAGACCTTATTCACATCTTCATCCTGTTCCAGACGATCAATTAATTTAGAAACATCTTCCGCTTGTTCATCGGTCATTGGAACTGTAGTGGTTGGGATCCATTCCAGTTCGGCACTCAAAGTAGCGATGCCCTTATCTTCTAATGCTTTTTGTAAGTTTCCGAAATCAACAAATGCGCAACGCAATACTAAAATTGGATTACCATTATCATCATTGCTTTCTCCTAATTCATCTAATCCATGATCAATTAATTCCAATTCCAAATCATC
>REAV01000210.1 GCA_004294465.1 Sphingobacteriia bacterium
ATAAATTGAATGGAGAAACTATCCAAGGTTGCTCCTTCAGGCATTTTCATTTGGGCTATAATATTTTTTCCTTTTTTAAAGGGCAAACAATCCACAAAAGGCAGATGTTGCAAAACATACAATTGCAAAAAACAAGTTAATCCGATGGTAATCACTAAAATGGAAACAGAAAAGAAAGGCGTTAAAGATGGAGTGATTTTTTTATGTGCTATTACCAAAATAAAAATGAGCAATAACAATATCAGGTCTTTACCAAATGATTGTGCGGCCGTTAAAGGAATACAATCTCCAAAGCATCCACATGTTTTAATTTTTCCTGAAAACAAAGCAAAGCCAGTAAGAAAAGTAAAGAAGACAATTAGTATCAACAATAACCAACTGAATAATTTCATCCTCCATCCTATAATTACCGCAACCCCTGCCAGCACTTCAAACACATTCATTCCAAGAGAAAAAACCAATGCATAATTGTTTAAAAAATGCAAGTTGAGTACTTCAAAAAACTCTTGCATTTTATAACTCAAACCCATTGGATCATTCACTTTTATCAATCCTGAAAAAATGAATAATAACCCAACTATCCAACGAATGATCCAGAGTGCAGTCTTCATGAAATATGTTTTCCTTCTTCAATTAAAATCAACGCAAATGCTGCATAGTTGATAATGTCTACATAATTAGCATCTATCCCTTCACTGATCAATGTTTTTCCATCATTATGCAAAATCTGTTTGATGCGCAATAATTTCACCAAAATCAAATCTGCAAAACTCTCCTGACTCATTTCTCTCCAAGCTTCTCCATAGTCATGATTTTTAGATAACATGGTATCTTTTGCCAATTTTGCCCCCTTCGCATATTTTGATGCAGTTTCTTCAACACCCAATTCCTCTACAGTTGCATTATCAATTTCTAATTGAATCAAACCAATTACTGCATAGTTCAAGATACCTTTGAATTCGGAAGCAATATCATCTCCTACTTTTTGGGTTTTTAAATCTTGAATAGTTCTGATACGCAATGCTTTGATAAAAATTTGATCCACCACCGAAATGGTTCTTAACACTCTCCAAGCTGTTCCATAATCTTTGGTTTTCTTGATAAAAATATCATAAGAACTGGCTACTACTTGATCATACTGCTTATTGGTATCCGACATTATTAATAATGGTTTTATTGGCTTTTGACAATATCTTTGAATTAGGTGCAATTTAACTGAATCGAGCAAATGTTTACACTTAACTGCAAAGGAAGTTTATGGATAATTGATGAACCACAAGTAATGGGTATTATTAATACTACCCCAGACTCCTTTTATGAAAAAAGTAGAACGGCTAATACACTTACTGCTGTTGAATTGGCGGCCAAAATGATCAATGAAGGCGCTTCTATTGTAGATATTGGAGGCCAAAGTACCCGACCAGGAGCAGATTTAATCAATCCTTCCGAAGAAATGGATCGTGTCTTGCCAGTAATTGAAGCCATTCACCAACAATTTCCTTCATTGTTGATTTCGATTGATAGTTTTCATCCTGAAGTGGTGAAAGCTGCCGTAAATGCAGGCGCTTCTATTGTGAATGATATCAGTGGTGGTCAATTCTTTGAAGAAATGCTCCCTACAGTTGCCTCATTGAAAGTACCTTATATCTGCATGCATTGTTCAAGTGATATCAACTTAATGCACGAAAAAATAACTTATATCAATATCAGTGAAACGATCATTCAATATTTTATTGAAAGATTGAACGCTTGCAAAAAAGCTGGAATTGTAGATGTTCTGATCGATCCAGGTTTTGGATTTGGAAAAACCATGGAAGATAATTTTACACTCATGAATGAACTGGAATGTCTGACCATTTTAGATGCACCCTTATTGGTTGGGGTTTCAAGAAAATCGATGATTTATAAAAGCCTAGCGATTGAAGCCGATCAATCATTGAATGGAACAACTGTAATGAATACAGTTGGCTTGCTCAAAGGAGCGAATATACTGAGGGTACATGATGTAAAAGAAGCAGTACAAGCCA
>REAV01000019.1 GCA_004294465.1 Sphingobacteriia bacterium
GGGAGGCAGAGAACATGCTTTGGCTTGGAAAATGGTACAAAGTCATCATTGTGATCAATTGTTTATAGCCCCTGGAAATGCTGGTACAGCTGCATTTGGTAAAAATTTACCCATTTCTGTAACCGATTTCGATGCAATCAAAGCATGTTGCTTAGAAAACCAGATCAATATGCTGGTTGTAGGACCGGAAGAACCGCTTGTAAAAGGCATTTATGATTTTTTTCAGGCGGATCCTGCTTTAGAACCAATTATTGTAGTTGGTCCATCGGCAAAAGCGGCTCAATTAGAGGGCAGCAAGGCATTCAGTAAAAAGTTCATGCAAAGACATGGTATTCCAACTGCGGCATATGCCGAATTTACCCTCGACAATTTTGAAGAAGGAAAAGCCTATATCTTACAACACTCACTGCCAGTGGTGTTGAAAGCAGATGGTTTAGCGGCTGGCAAAGGAGTTGTTATTGCAACATCAACCGAAATGGCCATTGCCAGTTTCACAGAAATGATTCAAGGGAAACAATTTGGTGCAGCCAGCGAAAAAGTAGTAATAGAGGAGTTTTTAAAAGGAATCGAAGTAAGTGTATTTGCACTTACCAATGGTTCAGATTACCATATTATTGGGCATGCAAAAGACTACAAACGAATAGGAGAAGGCGATACAGGCTTGAATACTGGCGGAATGGGCTGTGTAAGCCCGGTTCCATTCATGGATGATGTTTTCATGAAAAAAGTAGAAGAAACCATCATTCAACCTACTATTAAGGGCTTAGAAAAGGAAGAGCTGGTTTATCATGGAATTGTATTTTTTGGATTGATGAATGTAGATGGAACGCCCTATGTTATTGAATATAACTGTAGATTTGGGGATCCTGAAACAGAAGTAGTTTTACCCAGATTGGAAACAGATTTAGTGGCCCTTTTTGCAGCCATGGACAATGGAACCCTTGAAGACGCCAATATCTCATTCGATCAACGTTTTGTAGCAACAATTATGGCAGTTAGTGGCGGATATCCTGGAGACTATGAAAAAAACAAACCGATTACAATTGCTTCAGAAATAGCTGAAAACAAGGACAGTATTGTATTTCATGCAGGTACTAAAGCCGAAGGTGAAGCAATTTTAACAAATGGTGGCAGGGTTTTAGCAGTAACTTCCTACGGAAATAGCATTGAAGAAGCAGCGGCCAAATCAAAAAAGGTCCTTCAAAAAATCCATTTTGAAGGAATGTATTTTAGGTCGGATATTGGTTTTGAATTCCCTTGTTAATTCCACTATTTTCTATCATCTTTGTAGCTATTGCTTAATATATAAGAACTCTATTATAAAATGGGATTATTTAACTTTTTTACGCAAGAAATTGCGATGGACTTAGGAACAGCTAACACATTGATTATTCACAACGATGATGTGGTAGTTAATGAGCCTTCCATTATTGCTTTAAACCGCAATAATATGAAGGAGGTTTTAGCAGTTGGAAAAAAAGCGTTGATGATGCATGAAAAAACGCATGAGAGCATCAAAACAGTTCGTCCATTAAAAGATGGAGTTATTGCAGATTTTAATGCTGCAGAATTAATGATCAGGGAGCTCATGAAAATGATCTACCCAAAGAAACCATTATTCCCTCCAAGTTGGAGAATGGTTATTTGTATTCCTTCCTCAATTACTGAAGTAGAGAAACGTGCTGTAAGAGATAGTGCAGAACAAGCAGGTGCTAAAGAAGTTTATATGATTCATGAACCGATGGCAGCAGCGCTTGGAATTGGAATTGATGTAGAAGAACCAGTTGGAAATATGATTATTGATATTGGTGGTGGAACAACTGGTATTACAGTAATTGCATTAGCAGGAATTGTTTGTGACCAAAGTATTCGTATTGCAGGTGATGAATTTACTGCAGATATTATGGAGGCTTTAAGAAGATACCATAGTTTATTAATTGGTGAACGTACTGCAGAGCAGATCAAAATAAATGTTGGAGCTGCAATGAAAGATTTAGATAATCCTCCTGAAGACATGCCAGTGAATGGTAGAGATTTGGTAACAGGAATTCCTAAACAAATCATGGTTAGCTATCAAGAGATTGCCGAAGCATTAGATAAAAGTATTTTTAAAATTGAAGAAGCCATTTTAAAAGCACTAGAAACAACACCTCCTGAATTAGCCGCCGATATTTACAGAAGAGGCTTGTATCTGACAGGTGGTGGCGCGCTATTACGTGGACTGGATAAGCGTTTGAGCGCAAAAATAAAATTACCAGTACATGTGGCAGATGATCCTTTAAAGAGTGTTGTTAGGGGTACAGGACTTGCGCTTAAAAATTACCAACGTTTTCCTTTCATCATGAGATAGTTTATTAGTTAGCTGCATTGAAAAACATTTTTCTATTCATACGGCAATACTTTAATTTAATCAGTTTTCTACTGTTACAAGTAGTATGTATTGTACTATTGTCTTCATCGAGTAAAACACATGAAACTTTTTTTGCTGGTGCAGCAAATGAAGTAACCGGAAAAATTAATAGCAGATATAGTAATTTAAGAAGCTATTTTACTTTGCAAGAAACCAATAGACTATTGGCTCTTGAAAATACTAAATTACGAAATTCATTACCTGCTAATTTTCAACTTCCTGATAGCACCATAATTAATGTAAAAGACACTACAGTAAATGACACATTAGGCAGAGCAAGAAAGTATACATATTTACCTGCTAAAGTGATTGGCAACACCTATACCCTTCAAAATAATTACTTGATGTTGGAAAGAGGGAGTTTACAAGGTATTAAAAAAGGAATGTCTGTAATTGGACCAACAGGAATTGTAGGTGTAGTAGTAGAAACAACAGATAATATCAGCAAAGTAATGAGTTTGTTGCATCGCAATAGTAAGGTAAGTGCTATGCTAAAAAAAGACAATTCAGCTGGAAGTATAGAATGGGACGGAGCAGACCCAAGTTATTTGATTTTAAAAAATGTTTCGAAAAGTTCCAAAGTAAATAAAGGAGATTCAGTGGTCACCAGTAACTATTCTGCCAATTTCCCTTCTCATTTATTAATTGGAACTGTTGCTTCCATCATTGCTGACCCGTCTTCCAATTTTTATTCATTAAAAGTAAAAACAGCTACTAATTTTTTTACCATTCAATATGTTGATATTATTGGGAACACGAGATACAACGAACAGTTAATTTTAGAAAACAGCGGAAAAAATCAATGAGTACCTTAATTAAAAACTTGTTTCGATTCATTCTGTTCATCGGGATGCAGGTGTTTATCTTAAACCAAATACCCCCTTTACATCAGTTTATTGTACCTTATTTGTATTTCTTATTTATCCTTTGGCTTCCTTTTAATTTAGCTCGACTACCACTATTAATCATTGCTTTTGTATTTGGATTGACTTTAGATTATTTCACCGGTACAATGGGCTTGCATGCTGCAGCTTGTGTTTTAATTGCCTACGTAAAACCATTTTTGCTGAATTTATTGATCCCACAAGAAACTACAGAACAAAGCTATATAGAACCGAGTATCAGCAGTATGGGATGGGCCCCTTACAGTTTATATGTTGTGCTTTTAACCTTCATTCATCATTTCTACCTGGTTTTATTAGAATGGCTTCAATTTGGTGATTTTGTTTACTTTATCGGCAAAGTAACTGCTACAACTGGAATTAGCCTTTTACTCATTTTTGTTACTGAAATGCTGTTTAGTAGAAATGCTAAATTTCGTACGAATCAATAAACTTAAATCTTACTTTTGATAAGAGGTTTAAAACCGCTTTTTGCCAATTATGTCCGTATTTAATCAAAGCAGGGGTAGAATTATTCAAATTATTTTTTCTGCCGTTTTTTTAATCATCACTTTTCAGTTAATTAACCTACAGGTTTTTTCTTCGAAGTATAAATTGGCTGCAGAAAACAATGCCATTTTCAGAAAAATTGTTTACCCCGATAGAGGTATCATTTTCGATAGAAAGAAAAGAGCTTTATTGGAAAATGTAATCAGTTACGATTTAGTGGTTACACCCAGTGAAACTAAGGGTAACGATACAGCAGCAATATGCGAATTATTAGGAATTGATACTGCTGAATATAAAAAGAGAATCAAAGATGCCATTTTTAAAAATACCCGCGTAAAGCCAAGCATATTTGAACCATTACTTGGTCCAGAATTATATGCAAAGTTGAATGAGAATATGTACAAATTTCCTGGTTTTGTGTTGAGTGAAAGATCTGTAAGAACCTATCCCTTCAATACTGCAGGACAATTACTGGGCTATATCGCAGAAGTTGATACTGCATATTTGAGAAAATATAAAAATGACGGATACGAAATGGGTGACTATGCAGGAATGAATGGTTTAGAAAAAACCTATGAGAAAGTATTGATGGGACAGAGAGGAATAAAGCGATTTATCAGAGATAATAAAAGCAGAATACAAGGCCCTTATGAGAATGGACTTTTTGATACGGTAGCCATTGCAGGAAAAAATTTATATACAAGTATCGACGTAGAAGTTCAACAATTAGCAGAAAAATTATTGCAAAATAAAATTGGAAGCGCTGTTGCGATCAACCCCAGAACAGGTGGAATCATTGCGATGGTTTCTAGCCCATCGTATAATCCCAATGTACTCACTGGAAATCAAAGAAGAAAGAATTGGGGAAGAATGGTTTTAGATACTGCAAAACCAATGTATAACAGAGCTATCAAAGGGCAATATCCTCCAGGATCCACTTTTAAACCATTGGGCGCATTGGTGGCTTTAGATGAAGGGTTGATTACTCCCTCTTATGGAGTAGCTTGTTATGGAGGTTATGGAGGATGTAACGGAGTATATGTAAGATGTGAACACAAAAATCCGGGACATGCCGCTAATTTAAGGCTAGCATTAGCCAATTCCTGTAATTCCTATTTTTCTGATGTTTTTAGAAAAGCCATTGATAACAAAAAATATGGAAATACCATTGATGGATATTTGAAATGGAAAGAATACATGAATGCTTTTGGATTAGGGAGAACCTTAGAAGTAGACTTGCCTAGTGAAGACAAAGCCAACATCCCAGACACCAGTAAATACAATAAATTCTTTGGAGGAGCCAGAAGATGGAACAGTTGTAGCGTATTGACATTGGGAATTGGGCAAGATAAAATGACAGCCACTCCCATTCAAATGGCCAATCTAATGTGTATTATAGCTAATAAAGGATTTTACTACGTGCCGCATTTTGTAGATAGTATAGAAAATGAAACAGAAGCTGATACAGCAATGTTAGGCAAATACAGAAGGCAGCATATCGTTACACATATATCAGATAGTTCTTACAAAGCAGTGCACGATGGCATGAACGATGTTACACTTTATGGAACTGCAGCTGCCATTAAAATTCCAGGTCATCAATATTGTGCAAAAACCGGTACTGCTCAAAATCCTCACGGTAAAAATCACTCATTATTTGTAGCATTTGCTCCAAAAAATAATCCAAGAATTGCAATTGCTGTTGTTGTTGAAAATGGAGGATACGGTTCTGTTGCTGCTGCTCCGATTGCAGGATTTATGATGGAAAAATATTTGAATGACACGATTTCTACTGCAGGTTTAGCTGAAGTGGAAAGAGTTTCGAAAGTGAATTTAATTCCAGCAGCAATTAAACAATGGTACTTTAAGAAAGATTCCGCTCGGTTAGCAAAAATCGCACTTGAAGAAGCTGCAGCAAAAGCAGAAGTTGCTGAAGAAAACAATAAACCCATTACTGAAGCTACCTTAGAAAATAACTCAACTCCTATTGGAGATAAAAATACTGAACCGAAATTAAAAGCCAAACCTTCATTATTGTTAAACGATGATAAAAAGAAGAAAAGAGCGAGTGGTAAACCATGAATAGACAAAAAAATATATCCCAAGGTGTAGACTATACCATCATATGGCTTTATGGCATATTAATGGCTATTGGAATTCTCTGCATTTTTATGGTGGAATATCGAACTGATACCAATTGGGTACAATCTTTTTTGAGCGGTAAAACCAATTATAGCAAACAACTCATATTTGCAGGTGTCTGTATAATTATTGCCACATTAATATTATTAACTGATAGTAAACTCTTTACAGCATTTGCCAATTTGTTTTATGTATTTGGCATTTTATTGATGTTGGCCACTTTTGTACTTGGAAAGAATATCAATGGTTCAAAAAGTTGGATTCCATTGGGCGGAGGTTTTAATTTGCAGCCGGTTGAAATTTGTAAAATATTTACTGCATTGGCTTTGGCTAAATTTTTATCCAGGCAAGAAACCGACTTTAGCAAACTGAAATCGCAAATTCTAGCAGGTATAATTTGTTTATTGCCCGCTGTAATTTCTGTGGCGCAACACGAAGCGGGTATGGCTTTGGTATACTTTAGTTTTTTTCTAGTAATGTTTAGAGAAGGCCTTTCCCCAATAGTCTTAATTATTGGATTTTCATTTGTTGCATTAATTGTTTCAACCTTGTTGATAGAACCCAACACTTTGGCAATTATACTTTCAGCGGCGGCTATATTATGCATATATGCATTTAGAAAAATAATCAAAAAAAGCAAGGGGTTATTGTATTTAATTTTGATCATTTGGTTTACCAGTGTAGGAATTCAACGTTTTGCGGTTCCATTCATTTTTAATAATGTGTTGGAATGCTATCAAAGTGCAAGGGTATATAGTGCATTTGGAAAAGATTATGATTGTAGTTTGAATCAACGATCTGCAAAGAAATCGGAAAAAGCCCCGAAAAAACCTGATGACTATAATGTTCGACAAAGTAAAATAGCCATTGGTTCCGGAGGATTTTGGGGAAGGGGTTTCTTAAAAGGAACACAAACAAGAGGAAAATATGTTCCTCAACAACATACAGATTTTATTTTTGCATCATTGGGAGAAGCATTTGGTTTTGTTGGATGCTTTGTATTTCTGTGCATCTATTTATTTTTACTATTTAGAATTATTATGCTCGCCGAAAGGCAAAGAAGTACGTTTAGCAGGGTGTATGCCTATAGCGTAGCCAGCATCATTTTTTTCCATATAGCATTTAATATTTGCATGACTATTGGATTATTTCCTTCACCTGGGGTTACATTACCCTTAATTAGTTATGGAGGCTCTTCGCTGGTATCATTTACTATGCTAATATTTATTCTTCTCAGACTAGATGCAGACCGTCAAATGGTATTGCGTTAAACTTTTATCATGCAAATTATTCCATTATCCGAAGGCAGCTTTACCATTGATAAAACCAAGATTTTTGTTCCATTTGATACAGCAACAGAGATATTGAATAATCGACCAATCGGTAGTTTATTAGTAGAGATTCAGCCCTTTGTGATCATCACTTCCAAAGATGTCATTTTAATAGATGCCGGATTAGGCTATAATTTATCGAATGGTCAACCTCAAATTTATCATAACCTCGAAAAAGCAGGCATCAATCCATCTCAGGTTACTAAAGTACTGATGAGTCATTTACACAAAGATCATGCAGGAGGAATAACTACTAAAAATGCTACAACTGGCGAACAATTTATTGCATTTCCATATGCAACCTATTATGTTCAGAGCAGAGAATTTGAGTTTGCGTTGGGCATTGGATCTGCATCTTATGTAAAAGAAGATATAACCCTTTTATCGGAGTTTAGCAAAGTGGAATGGCTGGAAGATGATATGGGATATATCGATGAATATATTCAATATGAGCTTACAGGAGCGCACAGTAAATTTCATCAAGTGTTTTGGATCAGAGAAGATAACGAAACCATATTCTTTGGTGGCGACGATGCACCTCAATTGCAACAAATGAAGAGCCGCTTTGTAGCCAAATATGATTTCGATGGAAAAAAATGCATGGAACTAAGAAGACAATGGTGGGAAAAAGGCAATAACGAGCAATGGAAATTTCTTTTCTATCACGACAATGCTTCACCCATATTTCAAAATACTTAATTGTTATTGTTCAAAGGAGTTTGTCCATTCCCTTTTTTCAGATTATTCATTCGTCTATTCATTAACTCTTTGCGCAATTCATTATTAAAATCTTTTTCTAACTTATACATCTTATTTACTCTTTCATCGCTCATCAAAATTTTTCTAAAATCAGCATTGTACTTTTTACGAACATTCAATGCCTTCTCCTCAAAAACCAGTTCGTTATCTAGATTCTCTCTTCTGGCTTTTTTAAGCTCTTCAAAATAAATATTATGAACCGGCCAGAATTTCTGCGCTTCTTCTGGAGTCAAATTTAACTGTCGAGTTATATAAGCCACTTTTAGCGCTTCAATATTATTTTTATTGAACTGTCTTTCGGGCTTGTTTTGTGCATTTGAAACTACTATTCCAAAACAAAAAAGTGCAATGACTAATACTAATTTTTTCATACAATAATTTTTAACTTTCTTTTTGTTTGACAGTTTCACTGCCTACTTCATTTAAATACTCTTTTAATTCTTCATCAGAAATTTGTTGAAAATTTCCTTGATTGATATTTTCCATTTCCTCTGGAATTGTTATATGCTCGGTTCCTG
>REAV01000020.1 GCA_004294465.1 Sphingobacteriia bacterium
CTTTTTCAAAAACCACCCTTCCTTTATCTGCAAATAAAACAACACCACTAAATTGATCGGCTCTTACAAAAGAATCTACAATCGATTCAATGTTTTGTGCCTGGCTGTTAAATATGCCAGTGAACAAAAAGCCGCAGAGAAGAATAATTTTTTTGATCATTTTTTATTGATTGGCTCTTAATGATTTACCACTTCTAATGGTATTTTGTACTCCATTTTCTACTTCGATCTGGCCATTCACAAAAACATATTTAAAACCTACACTGTATTGATGCGGTTGATCGTAAGTAGATAAATCATTGACAGTTTTTTCATCAAATACAACAATATCTGCAGCAAAGCCTTCTCGAAGTAAACCCCTATCTGTTAGTTTGAATTTTTGTGCAGGCAATGAGGTCATTCTGCGAATGGCTTCTTCTAAAGAAATGATTTTTTCCTCACGCACATATTTACCTAATACACGAGCATTGGTTCCATATCCACGTGGATGAGGTGCTCCTTGTTTAAACACTCTAATACCTGCATCACTGGCAAACATATTGAACGGATAGCGCATAATGGCATTTACATCGGCATCGCCCATTCCATGAAAAACCATACTGGCCCCTCCCTTCTCCATCATCTGAATAACGGTTTCTGCTTCTGCAGCAGCTTTGTGTTTATTGCCTTTCATCAGATTCACTTCTTCAATACTTTTTCCGTTATAAGAAGTATCTGCTTTAAATGTGGCAACTACGGGATAACTAAAATGGGATAGTTTTCTATTCTTTAGTTTCTTCAACATATAGGCAATAACTTCTTTTCTTATTGCAAGATTGGCCAATCTTGCTTTGATAGAATCTTGTCCATCTGCTAATACCCAATCTGGTAATAAGGTACCTAAGTTGGTGCTACTTGCAGTATAAGGATATTGATCGATGGTTACATCCAATCCTTCTTCACGGGCTTTGATAACCATGGGAATCGTTTCTTTACTTCTGCCCCAGTTTTGCTGACCACTCAATTTAAAATGAGAAATTTCCACAGGAATATTGGCCAGTCGTCCAATGCTAATAGCTTCTTCTATTGCTTGTGTAACACTATCGCCTTCATTACGCATATGGCTGGCATAAACTCCATTGTATTTAGCAGCCACTTTTGCTAAGCGAACTATTTCTTCCGTTTTAGAATAAGTTCCAGGAATATAAATAAGACCAGTTGAAAGACCAACAGCGCCTTCCTTCATGGCGTTATCTACAATGGCTTCCATTTTTTGCATTTCAGCTTCTGAAGGATCACGATTGGCAGAACCCATGGCAGCTTTGCGAACATCGTTATGCCCAATCAACGTGGCTACATTAATTGATAATTGCAAACTATCAAGCATATTAAAATAGGAAGTAAGATTTACTTTAGATCCACCACAGTTTCCTGTTATTACAGAAGTGACTCCATCATATATAAAATTAGAAGCGAGGGGATTGTTTTTTTCGTCGCCTTCAATATGGGTATGCACATCTATAAATCCTGGGGCAACGATTAATCCAGTAGCATCAATGGTTTTGGACGCCTGCCATTTGCTCAGGTTGCCCATTTTTACAATCTTGCCTTTTTGTATAGCAATATCTCCTATGAACCATGAGTTGCCGGTACCATCGAGTATTTTACCGTTTTTGAGAATAATGTCGGCGGTTTGACTGTATAGTGAAGTGCATCCAAAAATGATTGAAATACAAATCGATAAAACTGAAGGGAATAATTTCATGTAGCAAGTTTAACTCCAATGAAATTACTGTTTTTTACCCATTTTTTTGTGCTAAAAAATCATTTCTCCAGCGCAACAAATAACTCTGCCTGCAATTTCCATTCGCCCTCTTTTTTCTTCCACTGAGCACTGTAGCGACCTCCTTTGCTATATGTATTAAAGCCTTTCCAATTTCCGGTTTCCCAAGCCAGTTCAGGGTTGCTCTTGCTGATGATTATTTCTGAAGGAATACGTTCATAATAAGCTTGTGGGGTTTCTTTAAAACCGTTGATCCAATCAGCTTTACTCGCTTCTTTCCCAATTACAATTATACCACTGCCACGAATAATCAAAAAATCATCTAACCAGTATTTAGTGATGTCTTCAATGTCACGTTTGGCAATAGCTTCATTGGAATATTGCCTTGCTTTACTAATTAATTCCTCCTCTTGTATGTTTTGGGAGAATGCTGAATGAAATGACAATAATAACAGTATAAAAAAAATCATTTTCATATGTGGTTGTATTTTTTGGATTATTGTTTATAGAAATTGTCGTTTTCCATATCTTCTATCCATTCATATTCAATTCTGAACGCTACTTCTCTTGCAAAATCAATACCATGAATATCGCATAGAAAACCAAGTGTCATGTCCATGCCAGCACTTACACCAGCAGAAGTATAAAATTTTTCATCTTTGGTCCAACGCGCTTTTTTAATCCAGTTGACTTTGCTGCCTTGTGTGATAACCCAATCAAATGCTTTTTTATTTGATGTATTTTTTATTATCTAAAAGCCCTGTTTTGGCAAGCAATGCGCTACCAGTGCAGACTGTTAGAACAAATTTGCTTATCTCAGAAATTTGTTTGATTCTTTTTATTAGCAATACGTTATTTACCTCTTTTCTTGTTCCATAACCGCCAGGGATTAGAAAAATGTCAACTCCATTTTCAATCTCATCAATATTCCTTGTTTGCACCGAAACCCCGTGACTATTATTTATAAGTCCTCCATTAAATGAATAAAAAAAAACCTGATAATGTTCTTTAAGTATACCAAATATTTCAACTGGGCCAAATACATCAAGTGTTTCAAAATCTTCAAATAATAAAATCGCAATATTCTTCATTTTGTCTCTTATTTTTTAAATACTACCAACTTTTTATTCTTTGAATGATTTCATAAATATCTAGTTGACCAATTTATCTTAAATATATGTAAAAGAATAGGGTATAAAAAACTGGGCAAATCTCAGAATGACGTTTAAAACCGTACTTTTGCCCCCTGAAATAGGAGAAATATGCTGAATAAGCTGGAAGCAATTAAAGCGCGGTTCGATCAGGTGGGGGTAGCCCTTACCAACCCGGAAATCATCAATAACCAAAAAGAGTTTGGGGTATACAGCAAGGAATATCGTTCCTTGGAAAAAATCGTTCAACCCTATGAAACCTATTTAAAAGTATTGGCCGACCATCAATATGCCAAAGAAGCCTTGAATAGTTCGGATGATGAGATGAAAGAATTAGCCAAGATGGAATTGCCCGAACTAGAAGAAAAGAAAGAGGCATTAGAAAAAGAACTCACTAAATTACTCATACCTAAAGACCCACAGGACGATAAAAATGCCATCCTCGAAATTCGTGCTGGAACTGGTGGAGACGAAGCCAGTTTATTTGCAGGTGATTTATTGGGCATGTATTTAAGGTATTGCTCTAAAAAAGGTTGGAAAACAGCGATTGTTACTGAAAGCGAAGGAACAGTAGGTGGATATAAAGAGGTAATTGTTGAAGTGACCGGTGAAGATGTATATGGTACTTTGAAATTTGAGAGTGGTGTGCATCGTGTACAAAGAGTTCCCAATACAGAAACCCAAGGAAGGGTACATACTTCAGCTGCAACTGTTGCAGTAATGCCTGAAGCTGATGAAATTGATTTTGAATTGAAAGAAAGTGATGTAAAAATGGAAACTGCCCGAAGTGGTGGAGCAGGAGGACAGAACGTAAATAAAGTAGAAACCAAAGTTTTCTTAACCCATATACCTACTGGTGTAGTAGTGGTTTGTCAAACAGAGCGCTCTCAGTTAGGGAATAGAGAGAAAGCCATGACTATGCTTCGTTCCAAATTATACGAGGAGCAGGTTCGTAAACATGAAGATGAAATTTCTCGTCAGCGTAAAACTTTGGTGAGTACAGGAGACAGAAGTGCAAAAATCAGGACCTATAATTGGCCACAGGGAAGGGTTACCGATCACAGGATTGGTTTAACTTCTTATAATCTGGATGCAGTAATAGGTGGTGATATTGAGGAATTTATTGAAGCCTTATCAATGGCAGAGAATGCCGCCAAAATGGTGACGAACAATTAATTCTCTTTCATTTGTTTTTCGAGCGATTGAAGATGCAATTCCCATTTCCAAGCAGTATCCATCATTTCTGTAATGCCATATTGAATTTTCCAGCCTAATTTATTTACAGCTGCATCGTTATTGGCATAAATGGCTACTACATCTCCTGCTCGTCTTGGTCCGATTTCATAATTCAATTTTACGCCACTTACTTTTTCAAAAGTTTGAATGGCTTCTAATACAGAAACGCCGTTTCCTGTTCCTAAATTAAATACATCACAAGCGGTTTCATTTTTTTCGGAGGTTAAATATTGAATGGCCAATGTATGTGCATGTGCAATATCGGAAACATGAATATAGTCTCTGATACATGAGCCATCTCTTGTATCATAATCATTGCCATGTACTTTCATTTTTGGTAATTTTCCTATGGCTGTTTGTGTAATAGCAGGAACTAAATTCTGTGGTTTACCAATAGGTAATTCTCCAATATGTATAGAAGGATGAGCCCCAACCGGATTAAAATACCTGAGTAAAATGGCATTGGTAGCATTGGCTTTGGTAAAATCTCTGATGATCACTTCTCCCATTTGTTTGGTTGCTCCATAAGGAGATTCCGCAGGTTTGATTGGTGTTATTTCAGTAACTGGAATGGCATCTGGATTGCCATATACCGTGCAAGACGAAGAGAATACAATATTAGGTATACCAAATTCTTGCACACATTTTAATAGATTCACCAATCCAAACAAATTGTTCTCATAATATAAAATGGGTTCTTCTACCGATTCTCCAACAGCTTTATAAGCGGCAAAATGGATGATGCCATCTATATCCGTATGTTCCATGAAGACCGCCTGGGTCTCTTCAAAATTCTTGAGGTCAACAGAATAGTTTTTTATTTTCTTTCCGGTGATTTTTTCGATGCCTGTAATAGCTATTTGGGTGGAACGAGAAAAATCGTCGATTGAAATAACTTCGAATCCGTTTTCTAATAAATCAACGATGGTATGAGATCCAATAAATCCACATCCACCAGTAACCAATATCTTAGCCATGCACTATAATTATACTGCAATTTAATTCTATAATCTCAAACTGTAATAAAAGAAATTAAACAAATAGTTTAATGATGTAGAACACAATTGCTGCTATTGCAGCTGAAATTGGAATGGTTAAAATCCAAGCCCATAAAAGGTTTACGGTTACCCCCCAGCGGACTGCGCTTAAGCGTTTTGTTGCACCAACTCCAATGATTGAACCAGTAATTGTATGTGTCGTAGAAACGGGTATTTTAAAATGTTCTGTAAGGAATAAAGTAATTGCACCAGCAGTTTCTGCTGCAACACCTTCTAATGGAGTTACTTTGGTGATTTTGGTCCCCATGGTTTTGACAATCTTCCAGCCACCACTCATAGTGCCCACCCCAATACATAAGAACGAAGTAAATGGTACCCAAGGATAAGCGACTACAAATTCATTGAAATTCATATTCACACCTTTGGTGTTTTTCTCATAGAATATAATTGCTGCTCCTATGATACCCATCACTTTTTGTGCATCGTTACCGCCATGTCCTAAACTAAATGCAGCAGAAGAAACCAATTGTAATTTCTTGAACCAGTTTTCCGCTTTATAAGGGTTGGATCGTTTACAGAGATGTACAATAAAAATAGTAATAAAGAATGCAATGATCATCCCAATTAATGGGGCAAAAAAGATAAACAAAAATGTAGGAACCACTTTTGCATAATTGATCACATCCACTCCTGCAACACTTAAGCCTTTTGCATTGGCCAGAGCGGCGCCCACAAATCCACCCATTAATGTATGGGATGAACTAGATGGAATGCCAAACCACCAGGTGAATAAATTCCAAACAATGGCTGCAACAATTCCAGCTAATAATACTTCTAAGGTTATGAATTCTGCATGAACCCATTTAGCAACTGTATTGCCAATACCAAACTCTTTAAATATATATTTCGAAATAAAGAAAGCCGCAAAATTGAAAAAAGCTGCCCATAAGACTGCTTGAAAAGGAGTTAATACTTTGGTAGAAACTATGGTTGCAATAGAATTGGCTGCATCATGAAATCCATTGATGTAATCAAAGATAAAAGCTAGAACAATAATGATTATTAGTAGAGTAAACATAAATGGCTAATTCTTAATTCATAATTCTTAATTCATAATTAAGAAATGGTTATGCGTATTTGATGATGATCGATTCAATCACATTTGCAGCGTCTTCACATTTATCAGTGGCAATTTCCATCACCTGGTAAATTTCCCTTTTCTTAATTACCTCTTTAAAATCGTTCTCATTTTGAAAAAGCAATTCGATACTCATATCAAATACATCATCAGCTTGGTTTTCAATACTATTCACCTTAACCATCGCTTCTGTCATTTCCCGAAGATTTTTCATGTCCCTCAATCCAAATACGGCTTTTTTAATTTCTACGGTTCCTTGCAAAATCAGGTCAGCCATTTTTTGAATCCCCGTATCATTCGGATTAACACTATAGAAATTAATTTTTTTAGCTGTTGCAAAAATATAGTCTGCAATATCATCCAGCGCAGATGCTAAATAGTGAATGTCTTCTCTGTCAAATGGGGTAATGAAATTTCTACCTAATTCGGTAAAAATTCGATGGGTATTGTCGTCGTTCTTGTGCTCTAAATCTTCAATTTGTGCCCTTATAGCTGCTCTTTTATTAGCGTCTGGCTCACTCACCATTTCCTTCAGTTTAACGCCCATTTCATGTGATTTTTCAGCAACATCTTCAAATAGCTCATAAAACACTTTGTTTTTAGGCATAAAAAACTTTCCGAATGTATTTGCACTCATAACAGCTTGTATTTTGGCAAAAATAGGCTTCCGAACGTATAGCAGCCTATTTCAACATAATTTAATAATTAGATAATATTGAAAATAAGTAAATCCATTTAAATAAGTAGGCAAAAGGTAATGATTTGGTGGCATTTAGTTTACAATTTGTTCATTTTTGAGTTCCATTTTTGCAGCACAGTTTATAGCAATAGAGCATATTAGTAGTTTTCTCATGCGAGCCCCGATTTCCATTGGGGCTTTTTTAATCTTTTTTACTGTCCAAAGTAAAACCCAGTGTGGTTCCAATATCGAGCTTACTTCTTACATGAATTGTTTGTCCATGTGCTTCTATAATATGCTTACATATAGACAATCCCAAGCCTGTTCCACCAACATCTCTGCTTCGACCCCTATCTGTTCTATAGAATCGTTCAAAAATTCTTCCCAAATGTTCTTCCGCAATCCCTATGCCATCATCGCTTAGTTCAATTAAAACATGTTTGCCATCTGTTTTATAAATACTGGCCACTACATTTCCATCATCTTTGCCATATTTGATCGCATTTTCCAAGAGGTTATTGATTACCTGCCTGATTTTTTCCTGGTCCGCAAAAACGGTAATGGGAGATTCGCATCCTTTTTTGATGCTACATTTAATATTTCTAACACTAATTTTTATAGAGAGTGTTTCATACACTTCCTTGATTAAATCTTGTATAATAAAATTCTCTTTGTATAAAGGTTGTTCACCGCTTTCTAATCGTGAAATTTCGTCGAGGTCCTCTACCAGGGTAACCATTCTGGATACATTCTTTGAAGTGTTTTCTAAAAATCTTTTGCTCAAAGTAGGATTCTCAATTGCTCCATCTATTAAAGTATCTATATACCCTTGAATGGCGAAAATCGGGGTTTTGAATTCATGAGCTAGATTTTGTAAAAATTCTTTTCTATAAGCCTCATTGGTTTTAAGCAATTCAATTTCAGCGCTTCTTTGTTCTGCCCATTTTTCTACATCTTCTCTTACTTCGTCAATGCCTTTTTGAGGTAAAATATATTTATAATAAGTTTCTTCTCTTTTGGATGCCTTGGTTTGATAGATGTATTTATAAATCAATTTGATCTTGCGATAAATAAATGATTCCAAAACAAAACGAATCAATAAATAACTTCCTAAAAATGTAATGATCAAAGCACTTACGGCAATTAGCCAATCGGGTCGAATAAGATAAACGCCCATTGAAATAGGAACTGATAAAATCAATGCCGTGAAAGCAGATAATTGCTGGGGTGAAAGATTTTTGGTACTAAACATAGCTCAACGCAAGGTAAGCTTATATCTCAAATTTGTAACCAACCCCTTTTACAGTAGTAATACAATCCATGCCCATTTTCTGACGAACTTTTCTAATATGTACGTCAATGGTTCTATCGCCAACTATCACTTCGTTACCCCATACCTGTGATAAAATTTCATTGCGCAAAAAAACCCTGCCTGGTCGAGAGGCCAGTAAATACAATAATTCAAATTCTTTTTTAGCCAATGTAACTTCAGTACCATTGATGGAAACCAAAAATTTCACTGGATCGGTTTCGTTCATTTTCTGAA
>REAV01000021.1 GCA_004294465.1 Sphingobacteriia bacterium
GGCAAGAGGCGAATTAAGAGCCATTGGAGCAACTACATTAAATGAGTACCAAAAATATTTTGAAAAAGACAAAGCACTTGAGAGAAGGTTTCAAAAAGTAATGATTGATGAGCCTTCAGTAGAAGATGCAATATCTATATTAAGAGGATTAAAGGATCGTTATGAAACCCATCATCATGTAAGAATAAAAGATGAAGCCATTATAGCTGCTGTTGAATTATCTAATCGATATATTACCGATCGTTTCTTGCCAGATAAAGCCATCGACCTAATTGATGAAAGCGCTGCAAAATTGCGTCTTGAAATGAACTCAATGCCTGAAGAGTTGGATCGTTTAGAAAGACAAATTCGACAATTGGAAATTGAGCGTGAAGCCATTAAAAGAGAAAATGATGAAGATAAATTACGAGAGCTTAATATAGAAATAAGTAATCTGGCTGTTGAAAGAGATACATTGAAGGCTAAATGGAAGCAAGAAAAGGAATTGGTAGAAAAAGTGCAAAATGCCAAAGCTGCAATTGAGCAATTGAAACAACAAGCTGAACAGGCAGAAAGAAATGGAGAATATGGTAAGGTTGCAGAAATCAGGTATGGAAAAATTAAGGAACAAGAAACTTTAATTGAAGCGCTCACTGAGCAACTTTTAAATAGTGGCGATAAACGTTTATTGAAAGAAGAAGTAGATGCAGAAGATATTGCTGCCAACGTAGCGAAAGCAACTGGAATTCCTTTGGCAAGAATGTTGCAAAGCGAAAGAGATAAATTATTACATTTAGAAGATGAATTGCATGAAAGAGTAATCGGTCAAGAAGAAGCAATAACAGCGGTATCAGATGCTATTCGAAGAAGTAGGGCTGGGCTTCATGACCCTAAAAAACCAATAGGCTCATTTATTTTTCTTGGTACAACAGGAGTTGGTAAAACAGAGCTGGCAAAAGCTTTGGCAACTTATTTATTTGATGACGAATTGATGATGACACGTATAGACATGAGTGAATACCAAGAAAAACATACAGTTTCTCGATTAGTAGGTGCCCCTCCGGGATATGTAGGTTATGATGAGGGTGGACAATTAACCGAAGCGGTTAGAAGAAAGCCCTATAGTGTTGTTTTATTAGACGAAATAGAAAAAGCACATCCAGATGTTTGGAATATTTTGTTACAAGTATTGGATGATGGAAGGCTTACTGATAATAAAGGTAGAACGGTGAATTTTAAGAATACCATTATTATTATGACAAGTAATTTGGGTAGCCATTTAATACAGGATGCTTATGAAGGAGTTACAGAGAAAGGCATTGAAGCTGCAGGAGAGAAAGCAAAGTTGGAAGTAATGAATTTATTAAGGCAAACCATTCGTCCGGAATTTCTGAACCGAGTAGATGAAATTATCATGTTTAGCCCATTGGCAAAAACTCAGTTGAAAGGTATAGTTCAAATTCAATTGAATGATCTTAAAAAGCTTGTTGCAGAAAATGGAATTTATTTAAACTTTAGCGAGTACTTGATTGATTTTTTAATTGAACAGGGATACGATCCTCAATTTGGCGCAAGACCTTTGAAAAGATTAATTCAAAAACAATTGGTTAATAGCTTAAGCAAAAAAATATTGGCTGGAGATATTGATAAAACCAAGCAGGTATTGGTAGATGTTTTTGATGGGGTAGTGGTTTTTAGAAATGAGGAGATTTAATTTTTTTTGTTAAATATTTGGTAACGGGCAACGCATTATTAAACCAATGCATCTTATTGATATCTATTCATTTGATAGATACAAATTCCAAAACTATAGTGAAGGTAACATATGCCCATAGTGGGTATTGGTAAGCTTTTGCTATATCTAAAGAAAAAAAATATGATGTGATGTTTACGCTAAAACCTCAAACCATGAAACAGAAAAACACCCTCTATTATGTAGCAGCTATGCTAATTATCATTGCAGTTATTGTAAGTTCTTGTACAAAAAACGGATCTTTTGAAACCCCGAATGGAGTTCAAGATGTATCGTTGATTTTAACTGATGCCCCAGCGGTTTACGATCAAGTATTGATTGATATAAAATCGGTAAAAATCTTGGTAGATACCAGTAAAGACACCAGGAAAAAAGACAGTACTAATTGGGAAAGAGTAGGGGCAGATAAAGACAGAAGATGTGCTTCTGGAGACTCCTCTTTAATTTGGGAAGATCTAGGAATTAAAGCTGGCGTGTATGATGTGTTGAAATTAAGAAACGGGTTAGATACAACACTTGCTACAAAAACAGTGGTAAATGGAGTCATCCGATTAATTAAAATAGAGTTTGGCACCAATAACTCTGTAATGAAAGACAGTGTTAGTTATCCTTTACTTATTCCTGCTTTGGCGCCAAATTATGTAATTATTAAATTAAAAGGACATGAATTTGAAGAGTTCTTAACTCGTAAAAAAAGATTATGGCTTGATTTCGATATAGCCAACTCTATTGTACAGGAAAGAAATAATCAGTTTTATCTACGTCCTTGGTTTAAAAGCTTTACAGTTAAAACAACTGCAAGTGTGGTAGGTAAAGTAACACCGATGGAAGCAAAGCCAATAGTAATGGTATTTAATAATACCGATACATCGTATGCATTACCCAATAAAGATGGCTATTTTAAAATCAGGGGATTAAAAGAAGGCAGTTATACAGTATATGTAAATGCCTCCAATGGATATTTCGGAAAAACCATCAGTAACATCACTGTAAGCAGCACTAAAGAAGTTTCTTTAGGTTTGATTGAGTTGAAAAAATAAGGAAGTTTATAGTGTTTTAAAAAGGGGTGGTATTTACCGCCCCTTTTTTTGTACTTTTCCGTATGGAAACAAATCAATTTTTATTATACGGCGCCAATGGGTATACCGGAAAACTCATTGCAAGAATGGCTGCTGATTATGGGTTAATTCCAGTATTAGCAGGCAGAAACAAAGAAGCCATCACTTCTCTAGCTACTGAATTAAACCTAGCTTATCAAATCGTTGATTTAGATAATCGCAATGAATTGGTAGATTGTCTCCGTCAATTTAAGGTAGTTATCCATGCGGCTGGTCCCTTTAAATTTACTTCCAAAAAAATGATTGATGCATGTTTGGAAGCTAAAACACATTACTTAGATATTACTGGGGAAATTGCTGTATTTGAACAAGCAAAAAGAATGAATGAGAAAGCAATTGCTCATGATATAATGATTATGCCTGGGGTAGGCTTTGATGTAGTTCCTACTGATTGCATGGCCAAATTATTAAAGGATCAATTGCCTGACGCAACTCATTTATCATTGGCATTTGCTATGTTAGGAGGGGCAGTATCTCACGGTACAGCATCTACTATGGCTGAAGGCATGGGAGAGGGAGGAGCAATTAGAGAGAATGGTAAAATAATTAAAAAACCTTTGGGGCATAAAGGAAGATGGATTGATTTTGGGTTGAAAAAAATATTTGTGATGTGTATTCCTTGGGGAGATGTGTCAACTGCATTTACAACTACTGATATACCCAATATTGAAACCTATACAATGGCTTCTCCTAAAACATTTAAAGCATTGAAATGGCAAGCTGTTTACAATTGGATACTACGCATGTCTTTTGTTAAAAATATGGCTAAGAAAAAAATTAAAGCAAAGCCAGCAGGACCTAGTGACGAAGCAAGGATGAAAGCCAAAAGCCTTGTTTGGGGAGAAGTTACGAATGATGCTGGTAATACAAAAACTGCAAGGCTAATTGGGCCGGAAGGGTATACCCTTACTGCCATTAGTAGTTTAATTATCACTAAAAAACTGCTGTTGGGCGATTATAAAATCGGATATCAAACACCTGCAGGATGTTATGGTGCAGATCTTGTAATGGAAATTCCTGGTGTCACAAGAGAATTCCTTTGAAAGATCAATTCAAATAATCATTATTAGCAATTCAAAACGATCATCAATGGCAACTGTGAAAAAAGCAGCGATAGGATTTATTTTTATAACATTATTAATTGATGTGATAGGCTTTGGGTTGATCATTCCAGTAATCCCTAAATTAATTGAAGAATTAACTGGCAATCCAAGTGTTAGTGATGCTGCCGATTATGGCGGTTTATTAACCACTGCATATGCTATAATGCAATTTTTTTTTGCTCCTGTTTTAGGTAGTTTAAGTGATCAATATGGAAGAAGACCAATATTATTGTTTTCATTATTCGGTTTCGGGATTGATTATTTATTGCTATCATTTGCTCCTTCCATTGCATGGCTATTTGTTGGAAGAATGATAGCTGGAATTACAGGAGCAAGCTTTACAACTGCCACTGCATATATTGCTGATATCAGTACACCAGAAAATCGCGCACAAAATTTTGGAATGATTGGTGCCGCATTTGGTTTAGGGTTTATAATTGGCCCGACGCTAGGAGGATTATTAGGAGAGATAGGGCCTAAGTTGCCCTTTTTTGTTGCTGCAGGATTGGCATTAACCAATTGGTTGTACGGATATTTCATCTTGCCTGAATCTTTGGATAAAAGTTTGAGAAGACCATTTGATTGGAGGCGAGCTAACCCTTTAGGTTCGCTACTTCAATTAAAAAAATATCCAGCAGTTGCGGGCTTAGTAGTTTCGTTTGTATTGATTTACTTGGCAGCACATGCAGTGCAAAGTAATTGGACATATTTTTCGATAGAAAAATTTAAATGGACGCCTAAGTTAATTGGTATTTCTTTAGGTTTGGTTGGCTTATTGGTAGGTGGTGTTCAAGGTGGTTTGGTTAGAATAGTGAATCCTAAATTGGGCAATGAGAAAAGTGTATATGTAGGCTTGGCATTGTATGCGTTGGGGTTATTTTTATTTGCATTTGCTTCTGAATCGTGGATGATGTTTGTTTTTTTAGTTCCCTATTGTTTGGGAGGAATTGCAGGACCTGCTTTACAATCAATCATTTCAGGCAATGTGCCGAAGAATGAACAAGGAGAATTACAAGGCGCTTTAACGAGTTTAATCAGTGTAACTTCTGTTCTAGGGCCTTTAATGATGACTAAACTATTTAAGTATTTCACTAAATCATCTGCCCCTTTTTATTTTCCTGGAGCGCCCTTTTTATTAGGTGCTATATTTATGATAATAGCTTGTATATGGTCTTATAGAGCATTACATGTGAAGGAACAATAACTTATAATTTATCTAATTCCGATAAAATATTCGTCAATGGTTTTTTGTTTGGGGTAATTGAAAATATGGCAGTATTCCCTATATCATTAATAGATCTTATCCCAAAATAAAAGGAATTGCCTATTTTAGAAATAGTAACAATATTCAATTTTGTATTCAATGGAATATTTAATGCAGCAAAAGATCTTGAACTATAATCTGCTTTTAATTCTATGATCGTTTTTGAATTTTCTAATACTGCAAATACCAATGTATTTTTAATGGTAAAATTTTGAGGAAGGATAGCAGTTAATTTGTTTTTTGGTAAAGTGCTATCTAAATATCGTCCACAACCAATCCATCGAATATTTTTGGTAGTCATTTCATAACCCTTATTGTTTGGACCTGCACCTGTTTTAGACCAGATGCCGACTGTAGTTCCAATATCTCCTTTTTGCCATGTAAAACTGGTGTCTTTCCCCCAAGAAGGAGTAGGGTTACCCTCTATTCCTTTAAACAAATTCATATATTGTTGAGGATTGTCTTGAGTATCTGGATATTTAATTTTAATAAAAGTATTAGGTGCTAGTACTAATTCTTGACCATTCTTTGATAATTTTAACATGAATTGACCGGTCAATTCTAACAAAGCATTATTACTTGTTGTTGCTTGTAATGCTTTTAGCATATCGCCTTTTTTGAGTAAAGGCTGAAATTCTATTTTTATGTTACCAACTACAGGTGCTCCTGAATTATAAAGACAAGCATTTGCTGGGAACGATATTTCCATGTTATTATACAGACGAACAGTGTCTGCTCTATTGGCATTGAAAGAATCAATGAGTGGTTTAGGTAATGTAGAATCTAGTATCTCATGGATGGGTGCATTTGAATTAATACTTCTTGTCCAAATTGTATCATTCAATGGGTTATTAGGGTAGGCCCTGAAATCATCCGACAAATCCTTAGTGCAGGCAGTGAACCCTACAATAATTGCTAAAAAAAGTATGTGTCGAATTTTTATCATGTTATATTCTTGAACTATAAGATACCCTTATTGTCTATTTTGTTGCTCTATCTATTGTTTAAATTCATTCTTAATCCGATTGATAAACCCCCAACAGAAAAACGTTGATTAAAAGAAGATTGAGGTGTTGTCATATCAGATAAATTATACCTAAGATAGGGTTCAGCAAAAATGGATGTATTGTAATTCAATCTTTTTGTTATGCTAATTCCTGTATAGATGCCCATGCCAATATTATTTTTATAACTGATATTGGTTTCTTTGGTAATTGGTGTTGCATTTAAAGAGGTATCTAATAAAACGCCTTGGTACCATGAACTTAAATTAAATATTACTCCTGCATTAATACCAATTCTTAAATCGTCATTGCCAAATTGGTAACTAACTAAAGCAGGTATATCGAAACTTTTGTACCTATTTTTAACTGTATTGTTTTTGAATCCAATTTGTTGTACTACACTGGTATCACTTACAGTAACAGTATTTCCATTCGCTAATGTGATGGTTCTTACAGTTACCACTGTTGTGGTTTTTATTTCATTTTCAGAACGATATGTAAATTGTTCGTTAATCTGCGAATATTGTAAACCGGTTTTTAAACTGAAATGATCATTGATCGGTTTTACAATTCTAATTCCTGCAGTAAAACTAACTTGTGATTTTTCGCTGCTGTCTTTTCTATCCATATATGCTTTTGAAGCAGTAGTAGATGAAACAGTTTTGAATGCATAATCCGGAGAAGCATAAATTTCTAAATCCCAATCTGTGTTGCGCATTTTTCTATCCGATGGGCAAATCACAACATTCTTGATATTGCTGGTATGGTTAAAGTCACTAACCTTTTTTTCTTTTGAGTTGAAATTTAATTTGTTTTTGGAAAAACCTATTAATGAGGCATCCATTTTATTATGCGCTATAAATTCATAGTCCAAAGCAGACTCATTTTTGCTTTGATCAATTTCAGTATTTGAGTTAACACTATTATTTTTAATACTCTTGGAATTATTTTCCAGATTATTCAGTTCAAATAAATTACTTGTGTAAGCTTGTTGAGTATTTCTTTGTGATTGTCTGTTTTTAGGATTTGCGATTACAAAATCTCTTTTTGAAAGAGCTGTTTTATTATCAACTGATTTTATTTCGTCAATGATCGGCTCCTTTGATTTTTCTACAGTTTCTAATTCACCAGGTTCTGTAAGAGTAGTTGTGGGGGTAGTAGTTTCATTATCCACTTTTGGAATGAAAGGAGTATTGCTATTTTGTTTATTATTTCTTTTATTATTGGGATTATTTGATTGAGTAGCTGCTGTATTTTCGATAGTCAGTTTTTGATAATACAAATATGCCGATACTGATCCAGCTAAAATCAATAAAAGTATCGATGCAGCTACCATTCCGGCTCTTGGAAGTAAAAAGAAAACCTTTTTATCTTCATCTTCTTTTGGTTTGATCCTATTCCAGACTTCAGGCGATACGGGTGCTGTATAATCGAATAGTTTTTGTTGAATGAATTGATCGAATTGTTCAGTAGGAGGGTTGATGGTAGGTACATGAATCTTTTCCCATAAACCCTCAGGTATGGCAGCAGCATAATCTTGCAACTTCATCTTGGTTATATGGTCGAATTCTTCGTTGTTCATTTAAACTGCAATCTTTTGTAATTGCACAATTTGAGCTTGTAACATTTTTCTTGCTTTTACCAATTGACTTCTACTTGTTCCTGCCTGTATATTCAACATGTCTGCAATTTCATCGTGACTGTATCCTTCGATTACATTCAAATTAAATACCATTCTATACCCTTCAGGTAATTGACTTATCAATTTCAATAAATCATCTTCACCTAAATGAGTAAAAGCCTGGGGATCAATTTGAGGATTATTAGGGCTATGGTCATCAATTTCCTTAAAACTCATTTTCTTGCGCTCCAGATGCCGTATTGCCGTATTCACTACAATTCTTCTTACCCAACCTTCAAATGAACCTTCGAATTTAAATTGGGTGATATATTGAAAAATTTTAATAAAAGCATCCTGTAACATGTCTTCCGCCTCCATATTGTCCTGTGCATAACGCAAACATACCCCCATCATTTTACCAGCATGCTTTTCAAATAGCATACGCTGGCAAATAGGTTCTTGCCGAATACAGCCTTTTATCAGTTCGTGTTCCGTCAAAAAAAAAGACTTTTAAGGTTGAATTAATAGAAAGATACTTAACTAGGTTCTTTTGTTGCTTGTAAAGAACACTAAGATACAAAAAACCCGCTTTGGTAGAAAGCGGGTTTTGGGGAGATGTGATTTTAATTATATGGTTAAAAACTGATCATGTATATAATCTA
>REAV01000022.1 GCA_004294465.1 Sphingobacteriia bacterium
CCACTAGTTGCTATAAAAAAGCAACCGAATAAAAACGAGCTGACTTTAGTTTTCATAACCAATTATTTGATATTTAAAGAACAAGCTTATTTTCCAAATATACCAAAAAGATCATAAGGCTTAACTGTGAAGAAATCATTGAAAAAATAGCCAATCAAAAATGCAAGAGCAATGAATGCAATGACAATGATTAATTGAATAATTGATGTTTTTTGAATCTCTTGTTTAGCCTTTACATCACAAATTTCACCTGGGCAATATTGGGCCTTTTCTTTATAAAATATTTTATAAAATATACAACCTAAGCAAATTCCAAATGCAGTTTCGAAGAATAAAAATATCAGGCATATCAAGCAAATAATTCCTGTAATTGGGCTATAGGAATTTACGATGACCATAAAAATAAGCATAGTACCAGACAGCATCACTCCTATCACCCAGGCAAATAGCTTTTGCTTAGCACCAACATATTCAGGATTCTGCCTACTTACTATTAATCTTCCAATAATTAATGTCGGGGCATATTTAGGATTGATAAAAACCCTGATTAGAAAATCAGTAAAGAAGAGTGAGATCACATATTTTATGGGCACAAAATTGTTTTTAAACATGATCAACATCAACGAAATAAACGTGGCCAGAAAAAGAATCCCTGCAGCAGCCCTGATTTCTCTTTCATTTAATACTGGAATGGAGTATCCTTCAACATCTTCTCCAAATTTGAATATCTTATTCATCTCATTTGATTTTATAACACAGTTAATTAGAAATAAGCAATCTTTATCTATTTAAAATTATAGCAAATTATTCCGTATCAATTACCTTTCATCCGCCTATATTTGCCGTATAAGGATTGCATATGGAAAAGAGCCCCATGTATTATGGCAGTTATCTGCATTTAGAAAAAATCTTGGATAGTCAATATCCAGTGAGTTTTGAAACTGGAAATGAACCGGCTCACGATGAAATGCTTTTTATAATCATTCATCAAGCCTACGAATTATGGTTTAAGCAGATTTTGTTTGAATTAGATTATACCATGGGGGTTTTTCAAAAAGAATCCATCAATGATAATTCAGAAGATTTAAATCTGGTTAGGCATCGACTAAGAAGAGTCATTAAAATTTTAGAATTGCTTAATCAGCAAGTGAATGTACTTGACACAATGACTCCGATGGATTTCTTGGCTTTTAGAAATCTGCTTACTCCTTCATCGGGTTTTCAAAGCAAACAGTTTAGATTAATTGAAGCAAAACTAGGTTTGCAAATTGACAACCGTCATCAAAAAGAGTATTATAAAAGAACCAACGAGGGTGGTTTTACTCAACCCGATTACCAAGATATTAACCAAACAGAATCTTCAAAAAATTTGCAACAATTGATCAATGACTGGCTAGAACGTATGCCATTTTTTGATGCTGCATATTGGGATTTTGAAACCAGTGAAACAACAATTGAACACCCATTCTGGAAACAATATAGAGCAATTTACAAAGCAGGATTATCTGAAAGAGAAATACCCAAATTGCAAGATTTTGATTATGTTTTTTTTGAAACATCATCAAAGGACATGAACCCAGAAGAATTGAATTTACTTAAAAGTAGTTTCAGTGTAAAAGCCATGAGAGCTGCTTTATTTATAATGCTATATAGAGATTTCCCGGTATTTCAAAGTTCATATCAAATTCTCGATTCACTCATAGAAATAGATCATTTGATGAGCAATTGGAGACACAAACATTTGATCATGGTCAGAAGAATGATTGGCATGAGAGTTGGAACTGGCAATACTTCTGGAGCAGGCTATTTAGAAGGTGCTTTAAACAAGCATTATGTGTACAAAGATTTATCCGGTTTGAGCACTTATTTAATTGAAAGAAGAAAATTACCTAAGTTACCGGAATCGCTCACAAGGTTCCTAGGTTTTAATGCTCAGTAATTTATTTTTTTCTCGCTAAAATGATCAATCTGGGAGAATTTTTGATATCGTAATTACCTAATTGATAATTACCAAAAACTTCTTCGATCTGCATTCCCTGATAGGCAAGCATATCATTAAAATCACCTAATGAAAATTTAGCCACTCTTTCTGTATACAAATGGCGGGGTGTTTTATTTTCGGAATCAGTTATTTGAATTTGTTTAAAAAAATGATCTTCATCCTGCCATTTGGTAATATGAAAATTAACATCATCGATAGAAGTGGTAAATGTTTTTTCTTCATGTTGTTCTGCAAAATGAACATTCAAATAATCAATTACAAACAACCCATTTTTTTGTAAACTTTGAGCAATGGTTCTAATGGTATTGTCGTGCTCTCTTCTTGTTTTAAAATAACCAAAACTGGTAAAAAAGTTAAAGGCATACTGGTAATAATTCACCCAGAAAGGCAAACGCATATCATGTTGATAAAAATGCAATTGATCAGTTTCCTGCAATTTTGCAGCTGCAATAGAAGCTGCTGAAAGATCAATACCTGTTACTTCAAATCCCATATCAGCCATGGCAATACTGTGTCTCCCCTTTCCACAAGCCACATCTAACATCAAACTTCCTTTTGGTGGTTTTAGATAACTGATAAGTGTTTGAATGAATTGATTGGCTTCATCTTCATCTCTATGCTGATAAAGTAAGTGATAATAAGGAGAATTGAACCAGTCTTTGTACCAAGCTTTGTCAGCCATAATGTATATTTCGGCACAAAAATACAACCTAAGCTCCAACAAATATTTTTGAATTATATTTGCAGGCATTTTAAAAGCAATACATGGCATTAATTAAAAGCATTTCTGGCATTCGTGGAACAATTGGCGGCCTACCTGGAGACACATTAAGTCCTTTAGACATAGTAAAATTTACCTCTGCTTATGGAACTTGGCTTAAACAGCAGCAACATGCCAATAAGAAGGTTGTAATTGGCAGAGATGGAAGGATTAGTGGGGGAATGGTGCAAGGCTTAGTAGTAAATACATTAATAGCCCTTGGGATTGATGTAATTGACTTGGGATTGAGCACCACACCCACTGTAGAAATGGCCGTGGTTTTTGAAAATGCAGCTGGAGGAATTATCCTCACAGCCAGTCATAATCCTAAAGAATGGAATGCCCTTAAATTATTGAATAGTAAAGGGGAATTTATTAGCGGAGCTGATGGTACCGCTTTATTAGCTATTGCAGCAAATGAAGCTTTTGATTATGTTTCTGTTGATCAATTAGGGGCTTATACTGAAGATTATACAGCTCTAGACAAGCATATTCAAGCAGTGGTTCAGTATCCATTGGTTGATATTGAAGCTATCAAGAAAGGTCATTTTAAAATAGTAATCGATGCAATTAATAGTACTGGGGCAATTGCTGTACCTGCATTATTAAAAGCGCTAGGGGTTACCAATTTTACTGTTTTGAATAGCAATGTAGATGGACAGTTTGCTCATAATCCTGAGCCATTACCAGAGAATCTAAGAGAATTGTGTAACGAAGTGAAAGCACAAAAAGCAACTTTAGGTATAGCTGTAGATCCAGATGTAGACAGATTATGCTTTGTTTGTGAAGATGGCTCTTTATTTGGCGAAGAATATACATTGGTAGCAGTTGCAGATTACATTTTACAGAACCGAAAAGGCAACACGGTGAGTAATATGAGCAGTACACGCGCATTAAAAGATGTAACACTGAAATATGGTGGTGAATACTTTGCGAGTGCTGTTGGTGAAGTAAATGTAGTTACTAAAATGAAATCGGTTAACGCAGTTATAGGAGGCGAAGGAAATGGTGGCATAATTGTTCCAGACTTACATTACGGAAGAGATGCTTTAATTGGCATTGCTTTGTTTCTAACTCATTTAGCCAAGTCTGGCAAATCCAGTAAACAATTAAGAAGCAGTTACCCAGACTATATCATCAGTAAAAATAAAATTGAATTAACCAAAGGAGTTGATCTGGCTAAAGTCTTTAAACGTATACAAGAAAAGTATAAAAAGAACCCAATCTATACCGATGATGGTCTTAAAATTGAATTCGATAATGACTGGGTTCATTTGAGAAGCAGCAATACAGAACCAATCATTCGTATTTATGCAGAAAGCAATAGCGAAACAGTTGCAGATAACATTGCTAAAAGATTGATGGGCGACATTCAGGAAGCGGCTTTATAGACTTATAACTTGTAAATTGCAAACATGGAGAGAATTTATTTAGATAATGCAGCAACTACAGCCTTAGACCCTGCTGTATTAAACGCAATGATGCCTTATCTTACTACTCATTTTGGCAATCCTTCATCAATTTATAGTTATGGCAGAGAGACCAGAATGGCCATTGAAAACGCACGTAAATCTGTTGCAAAAATATTGAATGCACATCCAGCTGAGATTTTTTTTACCAGCGGAGGAACTGAAAGTAGCAATACAGCAATACGAGCTGCAGTAAGAGATTTAGGCTGCAAACATATTATCAGTTCTGTTATTGAACACCATGCTACCACACACACAATTGAACATTTGCACCATACTGGAGAAGCCGAATTGAGTTATGTAAAATTGTTGCCCAATGGGCATATTGATTTAAATGACTTAGAACAGTTATTGGCTTCGAGTAAGGAAAAATGTTTGGTTACACTCATGCACGCCAACAATGAAATTGGCAACATGATCAATATTCAAACAGTTGGTGAGATTTGTAAAAAATACAACGCCATTTTTCACAGCGACACTGTTCAAACTGTAGGTCATTTTCCTTTTGATTTAAGAAACACACCTATTCATTTTATAACAGGTGCTGGACATAAATTTCATGGCCCTAAAGGAGTCGGAATATTGTACATCAACGAAAATATTAAAATAACTCCGTTTGTGCACGGCGGAAGTCAGGAAAGAAATATGCGTGCAGGTACTGAAAACTTATATGGAATTATTGGATTTGCGAAAGCACTTGAAATAGCCACCGCCGAATATGAAAAAGAAAGTGTTTTCATTAAAGGATTGAAGTTGCACATGATGGAACAATTGAAATCTTCAATTGAAGGTGTAAGCTTTAATGGAGACCCATTGGGATCATCATTATATGCTGTATTGAGTGCGAGTTTTCCGAAAACAGAGAAAAGTGAAATGATATTGTTCAATATGGATATTAATAATATCTGTGCAAGTGGAGGCAGTGCTTGTACCAGTGGAGCAGATCAAGGATCTCATGTTATTAGAGCCATTAACAATAATCCCAATCAAATAACTGTTCGTTTTTCTTTTTCTAAAAACAATACCAAGGCCGAAATCGATTATGTTGTAGAGAAACTTAAAGAATTAATATAAGCATCATGAAGTCAACCAAATTATTTTTTGCATTATTGAGTCTTTACTTATTAATAGCAGCTTGCTCTTCTACCAAACAAACGGTTATTGCTGTTTGGAGTAATAAAGACAAAATCGTGTATGGTGCTAAAAAAAGTGTTTTCATAATGGTGCTAACAGCCAACGTTCAGGCTAGAAACGAATTGGAATCTTCTTTAAAAGAAGCTGCAATTGCAAGAGGCTTGAAAGTTACCACAAGCATAGATGCATTAGGCCCTATGAATGTTGGAAAGGATTTTCCGGCAGAAGCCATTCTTAATAAGGTGAAGGAATTGAATTATGAAACTATTTTTACCGTTGCTGTGAAAGATGTAAAGAAAGAAACCACTTTTGTTCAGGCATCTGATAATTTCTACAACCCAATGGGAATGTATGGCGGGGCTTATGGAAGCTTCGGCAGTTATTATAATAATTACTGGGCTTACCCTGGCGTTAATTTTGGATTTGGAGGTGGATTCACTTCGAGTTATACAACTGAAAAAGTAACTGTATATTTAGAAAGCAATCTCTACGAAACAGCCACTCAGGATTTATTACTATCAATAAAATCGAAGGCAGTCAACCCTGAAAACCTAGCAAAAGAAAGTAAAATATTTACTAAAAACATTGTTGCCGAATTAAATGAAGGCAAAAAAATGTATTCGATCAAATAGGTTTATTGATAATCATCTTCATTCATTTCTTCATCGTCCTCTCCTGCTGATAATGAACCAAGATTCATTATACTGCCCATTAAGTCTTTGAAAATAATTTTACCGTCTAAAGATTTTTTACTGATCAAAGAATAGGAAGACAATCCATGCAAAACAAATTCCATTAATAAGGCGTTTTCTTTGTCATTGGCCTGAGGATAATACTTTTTAACAACACCAAAAAGCCCGTCAACTTTATACAAAGTTTGTATTCTTAATTCGTCTTTCATATCCATCAACAAATCAAGGTGATTGCCTGCATCAAACCATCTTGTAATTACTTTATAAGGATTTTCAGGTTCTCTTTCTTCTGCTGATTTTTTGCCACTGTTTCTACGTTTTTTAAATGTATCAGGATTAGGGAAATAAGCAGCAAACTGAGTGCGAATAGACTTATCCAATAAATTAACAGCTACCTGATAAGGCCCTTCTTGTTCTCCTTCATACACCAATTCGATTTTACCGGTGATTGCAGGTATAATTCCAGATAAATCACTTACCCATGCCTGGGTTTGTTTTTCATCGTGAATGATAGCTCTTCTTTCTGCACTGCTTATTGCGTTTTCAAAAGCAGCAATGGTTAATCTGGCACTCACTCCACTTTTTTTATCAACGTACTCATTGGACCTTGCTTCGAAAGATACTTGCTCAATGATTCTTTTGATTAAATCACTTACTAGAACTCGATCTTTTTGTACTGATAAAATATCGGCCTCTTGTTCAGTAATAGACAAGGAAGTTTCAATATCCTTTGGATAGTGTGTGAGTATCTGACTTTGAATACGATCTTTTAAAGGGGTTACAATGCTTCCTCTATTGGTGTAATCTTCGGGGTTTGCTGTAAAAACAAATAAAATATCCAATGGCATTCTCAATTTAAATCCACGGATCTGGATATCGCCCTCTTGTAAAATATTGAATAAGGCCACTTGAATTCTTGCTTGCAAATCGGGCAATTCATTGATCACAAAAATGCCACGATTACTTCTTGGTATGATTCCGTAATGGATCACTTTTTCATCAGCAAAACTGAGTTTTAAATTAGCTGCTTTAATAGGATCAATATCTCCAATTAAATCAGCCACACTCACATCAGGGGTAGCTAATTTTTCTCCATAACGTTCTTTTCTATGTACCCAATGAATGGGTGTTTCATCTTGCAATTCTGCCACAAGGTCTTTAGCAAATTTACTCATCGGATTAAGCGGGTCGTCATTTACTTCACTACCAGCAATTACCGGAATATATTCATCCAACAAATCAATCATTTGACGAGCCATTCTAGTTTTAGCCTGGCCTCTTAAACCAAGGAATAAAATATTATGTCTGCTCAATAAAGCTCTTTCTGTATCTGGTATTACAGTGTCTTCATAACCAAGAATACCTTCAAATGGGTTTTCTTTATTACGTATAGTATTAATTAAATTATCCCTGATTTCTTCATGAACCGATTTGGATTGATACCCTGCTTTCTTTAATTGTCCTAATGTAATGATCTTACTTATCTTACTTATCTTCATTATTTTCTTGTTACTGATTTGATTCAATTAGAAAACGGTTTTTCTTTTACCGCTTTCAAAGTCTTTAAAAATAAATGCACCTAGTTTATCCAATGAGGCAAAGAATGCTTTGCCATTATTCATCTCCGTAAATTCTTGAACAAATTTTTGAAGATAAGGATCTGATGCAATCATAAAAGTAGTGATCGGTATTTTTAATTTCTTACACTGAGCAGCCAAATTAATGCATCGATTTACTACTTTTCTATCCAATCCAAAGCTATTTTTATAATATTGTTTTCCTATTTTCAAACAGGTAGGCTTACCATCGGTAATCATGAAAATTTGTTTGTTGGGATTTTTTCTTCTCCTTAAAATATCCATTGCCAATTCCAGTCCTGCAACTGTATTGGTATGAAATGGCCCAACTTGCAAATATGGAAGGTCTTTAATTTCAATACTCCATGCATCATTCCCGAAAACAACAATATCAATAGTATCTTTTGGATATTTGGTTGTGATCAATTCGCTCAAAGCCATGGCTACTTTTTTCGCAGGCGTAATTCGATCTTCTCCATACAAAATCATGGAATGGGAAATATCAATCATTAACACGGTAGAAGTTTGCGTTTTGAAATCGCTTTCTCTAATCTGCAAATCATCTTCCTGCATGGAGAAACTTTCTACTCCCCTGTTGATTTGTGCATTGCGAATACTTTCAGTAAAATCAATTTGTTCCAGCATATCGCCAAATTGAAAAGGTCGGGTATCTGGATTCACTTCGTCTCCTTGACCTTGTTTGAAAGTTTGATGATTGCCCTGGCGTGACTTTTTAAGTTTGCCAAAAATTTCTTCCAGGCTTTTCTTTCGAATGGTTTGTTCAGATTTTCCGGTAATTTTAAATGAGCCATCTGCCTCATTTTCTTTCATGTAACCATTTTGCTTGAGGT
>REAV01000023.1 GCA_004294465.1 Sphingobacteriia bacterium
ACAAGTCTCCTTCAAAACTAAATACAACTGTTTTAGCATCTGGGCTTATACAAGGATTAGACAAAAAACGAGGTTCAGCTATTTGAGCATTTACTTGATTGAAGAAAAATGCTATTAAAGCCAATGAAAGAAATTTTTTCATGTTTTTACTTTTATAGATTTGATTATCTCAAAGCACCCTTTGGAACTGGTTTCTCCAATAAATATTTATAAATGAATTTAGTTTTCAAATTACTAAAATGCACTCCTTTTGAACCACCCCAACCATGCCTTCCTCCTGGGTACAACATAAATTCAAAGTCTTTCCCCTTATCTTCTAAAGCACTGATTAATTGAATACTGTTTTGCATATGCACATTGTCGTCCATGGTGCCATGCACTATTTGTAACATGCCTTTGTATTTGTCTACATAGGTTAACACATTTCCACTCTTATACCCTTCAGGATTTTCAGCGGGCGTGTCCATGAATTTTTCTGTGTAATGGCTATCATATAATTTCCAATCAACTACAGAGCCGCCTGCCATTCCATGTGTAAATACACTGGAGCCATATGTCAATGCATAGGCACTCATGTATCCACCATAGCTAAACCCTGTGATACAAATTTTTGTTGGATCTGCTTGTCCTTTTTCAATGAACCATTTTGCCATGGTCATATAATCTTCCATCTCCCAATAACCTAAATTGCGATGCATATAGTTTACACCTGCTTTTCCGAAATGTCCGCTGGCCCTATGATCGAATGCAACTTGGATCATACCTTCCTGTGCATAGAATTGTTGATTGGGATTCCATTTCCAACCATCCATTACTGTTCCTGCGTTCGGTCCTCCGTAAATACTTACCAATAAAGGATACTTTTTGTTCGGATCCATATTGGTAGGCCAGGTTACCATTGCAGGCAAATCGAATAAACCATCTGCACTTTTAATGCGGATCAATTCGGTTTTTGCCAGTGCATAATTATCTAAATCAGTTCCTTTTGCATCTCCTAATTCACGAACTAATTTCCCTTTGGTATCAAACAAAGCAACTTTAGTGGGTGTTTGAGTATTGCTATAAGTAGTGATGAAATTTTTTCCGTTGGGAGATAAACTTACTTGATGTTGATAATCTCCAAAAGTTAAGCGTTTCATATCTGTTCCATTCATTTTAACAGAATACAAATCTACTCTTGCAGTATTTTCTTTTGCTCTTGCGGTAAAGTATACAAGGCTATTTTTTTCATCAGTTAACAATACACTCAATACGGTAAAGTTGCCAGATGTAATGGGGTTGATCAATGTTCCATTATTATTATGGAGGTACAAATGATTCCAGCCTGTTTTATCACTTTCTAAAATGAATGCTGGCTTTGTTTTTAAGAAACTAATTCTTCCTCCTGCTTTATCTTCTAAATCAACCCAAGTTTTTTGTTCTTCTTCGTACATAATTTTTTTAGAACCATTCGATGGGCTTACATCAAAAATTTTCAAATGATCCTGTCCGCGATTGATCCATTGAACCAATAAACTAGATCCATCTTCTCGCCAGATAGGCCATCCGAAATACTGGTCGTCCTTATCATTGAAATCTGCCCAGGTTGTTGCTCCGCCTTCCGCACTCACAAAACCTACTTTAACTTCTGGATTTCTTTCTCCAGCTTTAGGGTAACGGGTCTCTTCTACAAAACCACGCTGGCCTTCGCTGTTATAGATTGGGAACATAGGAACCATACTTTCATCAAAATGCATATATGCTAACTGCTTGCTATTAGGATTCCACCAAAATGCACGGTAACGAGTACCGCGTCCAAAAATCTCTTCCCAATATACCCAGCTTGCAAAACCATTTAATGTAGTTGTTGTACCATCTGTAGTTAATCTATTTTCTTTATTGGTACTTAAATTATAAGTATACAAATCATTGCCTTTTGTATAGGCGATATAATTGCTATCTGGAGAAAATGTCGGATTTTTTTCTTCTGTTTTATCAAAAGTTATTTGCTTTTCAACTGAACCATTTTTAAAAAACAAATCATTGTTTTTTACACTGACAGATTTGGTTGGTGGAACAGCCCCTTTCATTTGATCGGCCGTTGCTTCCGTTAGCTTTCCAGTTTTAACATCCATCACATAATTTTTCTGAGCTGAATCAGGATGCACTCTTTGTCTTAAAATAACTGATTCATCGTCCAACCATTTTACAACGAAAGGCAAAGAATTGATGAAATTTTTAGGCAATTTATTGGCCAATAAATCGGCATTGTCCAATTGCTTTTTTTGAGCACTTGAAACAGACAGTATTGCCATCATAGCAATACCAAAGAATACTTTATACATAGCTATTATTTTGGAGGATAAATATAATGATAATAGCAGCAGAAAAAGGCTTAACCCAATATTTTACATAAATGGTTAGAATGCTTCATTGAGGCGAATATAAAAGGCTGATCCATCAAAACTATTGCGGGCATAGTCTAAACGAAGAAACATCCTATTCTTTTTATTTACCAAGAACCTCAAGCCTGCACCAGCTGAATAGAGTAAATCATATTTTAGTTGATAACTGGACAATGATTCCCCCATCATTCCTACAGCTCCAAATGTTGATCCATATAGCCATCTCCAAATATGAAATCGAAATTCAGACTGCCCTGCAGTATATGATTTATCCCGAATTCTTCCTGTAAAAAAACCCCGCATTAAATTAGAACTTCCTAACCTTGGTAGTTCTCTTAATGGAACATTACCTATTGCTGATCTAGTCATAAATTGAAAAGCCAATGTATTGTGTTGTGAAACAGGATAATATTTTCTTAGATCTACCATCCACTCTCCAAAATTATACTCATCGCCTAAAACAGGAATATGATATTGATAATAGATTTCAGCATATGATCCCTTGTGGGCACTAAAAGGAAAATCTCTACTATCATGCAAAAAAGCTGGTCCGAGCCCAAATACTTTGCTTCCATTAATTCCTTCAACTTGTAAATCGCTTGCAATTAAGGGTTTGGAATAAGTGAGGTTATAAGTATCACTAAAATTGAGTGCGAGTCCAAAATAATTTTGATGCTTCAATAATTTATACACCCTGCTTTCTAAATAAATCCGATTGTAAAATTGGCTATTATAATCATCATTTGCTGCACCATTATTGCCAACACCCCAGTATCGTTCATTGAATCGCTGAAATCCTGCGTTCCCTCTAAATACATATCTTTCTCCTCTTCCAAAAATTTGCCAGCTACTACTCAGATCTAATTGACTCTTGGTGCTATAGGTAATTTGTCCATGCACATAAGAACCCCTTGCTTCTGTATTCTTTCCTTTTTCTTTTGAATTGAAAAAATACTCCAATGCTACTCCAAAACGTACCCCTGTTTCTGGAGTAGAAGTTAATATTGGAATTGGAACAACTTTTAAATTGATCAATGCCAAAGAATCAGGGTTCATGAAATTGCGAATGGTTTTTTTCGGCTCAGGTCTAATACTATCCTGTGCATTCAAAAAATGCATCAAACAAATAAAACAAACTGAAAGTATCCCTTGTTTAAATAACAACATTGATCATTCTCCCTTTTACAAAAATGAATTTCTTTACTGGTTTTCCTTCCAACCATTTTTGAACCAACTCACTGGCCATAACAATATTTTGAACAGTTGCTTCATCAGCATCTAAACTGATATTGATATTGGTTCTTACTCTACCATTAATACTTACAGGATATTCTTTTGAAGATTCTGTAACATATGTAGCGTTAAAAACCGGGAATTGCGCATCCAAGATAGAACCCTTATTACCCAATGCCTCCCACAATTCTTCGCTAATATGTGGTGCATAAGGTGTAAGCATAATTAATAACTGCTCCAATACTTCTTTCTTATTGCATTTTAAATCGGCCAATTCATTCACGCAAATCATGAAAGTACTAACAGCCGTATTAAAACTATAACGCTCTGTATCTTCTTCAATTTTTTTGATACACTTATGCAATACTTTTAATTCTTCAGGTGTTGCCGAATCGTTATTCCAAACTTTGCCCTTGATTTCATCAAAAAACAGGCGCCATAATTTTTTAAGGAATCGATGCACACCTTCAATACCCTTTGTATCCCATGGTTTGCTTTGTTCTACAGGACCTAGGAACATTTCATACATTCTAAATGTATCGGCGCCATATTTTTCTACCAATATATCTGGGTTAACGGTATTGAATTTACTCTTAGACATTTTCTCTACTTCAGAACCGCAGATGTATTTGCCATTTTCTAAAACAAATTGCGCATTTGCATATTCTCCATTACGCCATTGTTTAAATGCATTGATATCTAACTCATATCCATCTACAAAATTGACATCAACATGAATTGGAACTAGTTTATTTAATCCAAGATTAGGATCTTCTAACGGCTTTTTCCATTCACCTATGTAACGATTATTTAATAAATCCTCTAATGTTTCTCGTGAAAGAAATCCATGTTTAAGATATTCTTGATAATAAACATTTGATAAAAAAATTGGAAAGTTATGTTCACTTCCAGTATGTGGACTCGAAGTAACTACCCTATAAACAAATCTCGAACTCCCCTGAATCATTCCCTGATTCAATAATTTTCTAAAAGGTTCATCAAAACCAATATGCCCTAAATCATACAAGGCTTTGGTCCACATTCTGCTGTACAATAAATGGCCCACGGCATGTTCAGTTCCGCCAATATATAGATCCACTTGGTTCCAGTAATCACTTACTTTTCTATCGCAAAAAGCAGATTCATTGGAAGGATCCATATAACGCAAGAAATACCAGCTACTTCCCGCATAACCAGGCATGGTGTTGGTTTCAAGCACCCCCCCGCCAAAAGAATTCTCAAATTGCTGAACCCATTCTGGAATATTACTCAAAGGGCCTTCACCTTCCGGACCTGGTCCATAAGAGTCAACTTTGGGTAACTCTAATGGCAATTTTGATTCATCTAAAGGGTAAGCAATCCCCTCTTTCCAAACAATCGGAAATGGTTCACCCCAATAACGTTGTCTGCTAAATGCAGCATCACGCATTTTATAATTCACTTTCTTTTTACCAATTCCGCGCTCTACCAATTTATCAATAACAATTGCAATTGCATCACGCATTACTATTCCATTTAAGAAATCGCTATTGTGCAAAACTGCATCTTTGGTTGAATTGGCTTCTGTGCCATTATAATGCTCTCCTATAATATTGGTAATAGGTATATTGAAATGCTGAGCAAATTTATGATCACGTTCATCGCCACAAGGCACCGCCATGATTGCGCCTGTTCCATATCCTGCCAATACATATTCCGAAATCCAAATAGGAATCTTTACTCCATTGAATGGATTGATGGCATAAGCCCCTGTGAAACATCCCGTAATTTTTTTCTCCGCTTGTCGTTCGCGATCGCTTCTGCTTTTTACATAAGCAATATATTCTTCAACAGCTGTTTGTTGATCGACTGTAGTGATCAATTCAATCAATGAATGTTCTGGCGCAACCACCATAAAATCTACGCCGAAAATAGTGTCGGGTCTAGTGGTGTAAACCGTTAATAGATTTGGTTTACCTGCAATTGCTGTATTAGAAGTTGAAATATCAAAACTGATCTCCGCACCATAAGATTTACCAATCCAATTTAGCTGCATTTCTTTCATAGCATCACTGAATTCAATTTGATCCAATCCAGTAATTAAACGGTCTGCATATTCGGTAATGCGCAAATACCATTGACGCAATTTTTTCTTCACTACCGGATGTCCACCTCTTTCACTTACACCATTCACTACTTCATCATTGGCCAAAACCGTACCCAACGCTTCGCACCAATTCACTTCTCCAAAGCCACAAAATGCCAGTCGATATTGCATTAAAATATCCTGTTGTTCTTTTTCACTAAATCCTTTCCAATCTTCAGCAGAAAAAATGAGTTTGTCGTTGGCTGGGCATTCATGAGATAGATTACCTTCTCTATTAAAAGCTTCAACCAATGAATCAATGCTTTCTGCTTTTTGAGTAGATCGATTAAAATAGGATCCGAACAGTTGGAGAAAAATCCATTGGGTCCATTTATAATATTGCGGCTCACAAGTTCTTACTTCTCTACTCCAATCATAAGAGAACCCAATATTATTCAATTGATTCCTGAAATTATTAATATTCTGTACCGTGCTCACTGCAGGATGAACTCCATGCTCAATCGCGTATTGTTCTGCTGGTAAACCAAATGCATCATAGCCCATTGGATGCAATACATTGAACCCTTTCAATCTTTTGAATCTGCTATAAATATCAGAAGCGATATATCCCAAAGGATGGCCCACATGTAATCCAGCACCACTCGGGTAAGGAAACATATCGAGCACGTAATATTTTGGTTTACTGCTATCATTGCTTACTTGATATGCATTCGTTTCTTCCCAAATGCGCTGCCATTTTTGTTCGATTGATCTGAATTGATAGTCCATTTTTGAGGCCTCCGAAGCGATTTATTATTGTTAGGGTTTAGTTTATTTGCATTTCATTAACGCTAAGCCACCATGAATCCCCTAATTTCAAGGATAAAATCAGCGTTTTAGTGGCTGCAAATGTAAGTCTTTAGCCACCAAAACCGTACATTTGTACAACCGTTAACACTATTTAAAAATAGCGAATCACTCATGGCAGAAGTAGGAAAATCGTCTCTTAAAAGAAGCAAGCCTAATTATATATACACGATTATAGGCGTTTCCTTGGTACTTTTTATAATGGGTATCATGGGTTGGTTTTTTCTAAATATCAATTCTGTAGGCAATACATTTAAAGAAGATATTCGACTAAGCGCTTATTTAAGAACCTTAAATAAGGATACGATTGGTCAAATTCAACAATTTATTGCATCTAAGCCCTATGCTAAAGACGTTATTTATGTAGATAAGAATTCAGCCAAACAAATCTGGAATAAAGAAAACAATGAAGACTGGGCAAAAATTTTGGATGTGAATCCCTTGCCCGAGAGCATTGATTTTTATGCCAAAGCCGAATATGTAAACAAAGACAGTTTAATTAAAATTTCTGAAGATTTAATGGGGGCTTATGGCAATCAAATCACCGATTTGCAATACCCTCAAACTTTGGTAAATAACCTCAATGAAAAAGCGTCTAAAATAGGATTGATCTTTCTGGTAGTAGCTATTTTATTGAGCCTGATTGTAATTTTTAGCATCGATAATACCATTCGTTTGGCGATGTTCTCCAATCGATTTTTGATCAAGACCATGCAAATGGTGGGCGCCACTCAAGGATTCATTGCAAAACCGCTTAATATTAGAGCATTGATCAATGGATTGATCAGTTCAGGTATTGCCATTGTTTTGCTCTTTTCTTTGATTGGATGGGCAGAAAGTCAATTTCCTCAACTAAAAGTCATTAGAAATATGAGTCATACCCTGATTCTATTTGGAGGGATTATAATACTTGGTGTAGGCATATCTGTATTAAGCACTTACAAAAGTGTGCTGAAATACTTGAAAATGAAATTAGACGAACTTTATTAATAACTTTAGAAAAATAACAAAATGGCTAACGAAACAGTAAAAGCAACAACCCTATTTTCAAAAGATAACTATACATGGATGCTAATAGGCGGTGTTGTAATCGCATTAGGCATGGTATTAATGAGTGGCGGAAAGAGTGCAGACCCGAATGTATTTGATACCAAAGAAGTGTATAGTACTACACGCATCACTATTGCTCCAATATTGATTGTATTTGGTTTATTGATAGAAGTATACGCCATTTTTAAAAGTCCAAAGAAAGAGGCTTAATTCCTTATTGCAATTTCAGACGATATAAATCAATTAGTTGAAAGCGTTTCATATATGAAACGCTTTTTTGTTTGCGATAATTTCAGCATAAACTTTATATTTATCTAGAATTAAATGATAAACCCCTCCTTATGACCATTTTCGAAGCCATAATAATAGCTGTAGTTGAAGGAATTACCGAATTCCTTCCTATCTCCTCTACCGGCCACATGATTATTGCGAGTTCCTTTATGGGAATTGCCAAAGATGAATTCACCAAATTATTTGAAGTGGCCATACAATTAGGGGCCATTTTATCGGTGGTGGTATTGTACCGAAAAAAATTCTTCCCCCTCAATCATTGGAGTTTTTACTTAAAATTAATTATTGCAGTAATACCTGCACTGGTATTGGGTTTATTATTGTCCGATAAAATAGATGCACTATTAGAAAGCCCAATGACTGTAGCGATTACCATGTTAGTGGGCGGTGTGATACTTATTTTTATAGATGACATTTTTAAAACCCATACCATAGATAAAGAAGAAGATATCTCTTATGCAAAAGCATTCATCATCGGTGTTTTTCAATGCCTCGCAATGATCCCAGGTATGAGCAGGTCTGCTTCCAGCATTATCGGTGGAATGCAGCAAAAACTCACCAGAAACCTTGCAGCAGAATTTTCTTTTTTC
>REAV01000024.1 GCA_004294465.1 Sphingobacteriia bacterium
CTATACAGCGCTGCCGTTGCTCTTGACCACAGTTTTCGTCCGAAGAAGGAGAAGCGGTTGACTTTCCAGCACGAGGTTCAAGCGGAGGCTGACGATGATGATGAGTCTGCGCCCTGACACAAGTGAGTTTATTCACGATGATTCACCCAGATTGACGAGATATTTTAAGAGCCTGTATGCAGTTCGGGTATTTCCGTAGTCTACGCGGCTCTGTGGATTGTTTACCACCGTCATCCTTAACACTGTCTAGCAGTATTGCACGCTGGTTTCACCAGTCATAGGAGTCCTCCTGCAATATGAGATTATAGTGTAAATGCAGGGCTGGTCGCCTTCCCTCACACTAATAACCATTATAACATACAATGATAAATTTGTCAAGACCCCCAAACAAGAGAGGTAGATACGATGTGACCCTCCCTGAAAGGGTGGCGCTAGAATTAGCCAGACTTTCACGCCTTGATTACTATTATAAAGTAAGACAAAAAGAACTAAGGATTATTCCTTTTGATATAAATAGGCACGACCCTGGTTATTACCCAGAGGTACCAGAGGTTAGTATCTTTAATGTACTAACTGGGGGTTTGTCAGAAAAAGAAAAAGACATCCTGGCAAGGAGACATGGTTTCTCAGATGGCACAGCCTATACTTTAGAAGAGGTTGGCTCACATCTTGGATTTACCAGAGAAAGGGTACGTCAGATTGAAGCCAAAGCCCTAGAGAAAATACGTCAAAGTAAAATAGCTAGGGAGCTTAAAAAGTGACACCTATGTCAGCCTGACTATAACTGCCTTTGCCAAAGATATGGCTCTATTACTAGATATTTTAATACAGTATTGTTCCTTGACTTTTTTGTCAGAGTATGATACAATAGAACAAATGGAATTATTAATCGTTGGCGTCTTGTTAATTATATTTTTCAAGACAGTTAACTAAAGAAATTATGTTTAAGATTTTTCCCTACAAAGTCGGCTCAGCCTCTGTAAAGAAGTTAAAGCAAGTCCTTAATGCAGTTATTATTAAGACAGAGAACTCACGTTACCGATTCAAACCAGACCATATTATTATTAATTGGGGTAATTCACACCGAGATTTTTATGGTAATTACTACTAAACCAGAACTTTGTTCTGTATAAGTATTCAATTGTGTTATATATGCATCATTGGTTTCTACCAATCTACTCAACTCACCGAATGAATAATTCCTTTTATCAGTTTCTAGCACAATGATGGCTCCCTTTTCTTCAATTCCTAAAAACAATGAAACCGATTTGATCAGTTCTTTAGACAACACTACACCTACTAATTCCATCTGGTCATTAATCACAGGTAATAAAGACAAATCGAACTGTGATACTAATTTCAATGCGCTGAGAAAATGTTCTTCTGTTTTTACTGACCTTTTTTGTAATAAATGCGGGGAAGACAAGTGTGTATCTGTTTCTTCAGCATCTAATAAATCATCTTTAGCCACCAATCCTACAAATTTATCTTCGCTTAAAACAGGTAGATGCAATACATCATAATCATCCATTAACTGCAATGCAAAAGATGCTTTGTCAGCTATGTTAAGCGAAGGAAAACCGGTGTTTAATATTTGATTTACAAGCATACCCGGATAAACAATTTTTTACACTACAAATTAACTGTTGAATGTGTTGAGTGCTTCTGCAGAAAACCATCTAAAATTTGGTTAAATTCTGCTGGCACTTCCATCATTGGAGCATGGCCACATTTGTCTACAAAATGCAGTTCCGAATTGGGAATTAATTTGTTGAATTCCTTCCCAACAAATGGCGGAGTGATGGTGTCATTATTGCCCCAGATCAATAATGTGGGTTGTTTAATTTGATTCAACTCTTCTCCAAGATTATTGCGAATAGCACTTTTAGCCAAGGCAATAATTTTAATTACTTTAACCCTACTATTGGTGATTTCAAAAACCTCATCTACTAATTCTTTAGTAGCTGTTTCGGGATCATAAAAAGTAAGTTGCGTTTTCTTTTTGATGTATTCGTAGTCTCCTCTTTTGGGATAGCTGTCTCCCATTCCATTTTCGAATAATCCACTGCTTCCTGTAAGTGTTAATGTCTTGATTAGTTCAGGATGTTTTAACACATGTACTAAGGCTACATGTCCTCCCAAAGAGTTGCCCAATAAATGAATATTGGAATACCCTCTAGCCTCAATAAATTTTTGAACATATTTTTCTAACCCTCCAACTGAAGTATGAAAAATATCTAAATCAAACAAAGGCAAAATGGGGACTACAACTTTAAATTGCTTGCTAAAATGACCGACTAAATGTTCAAAATTGCTCATTGCACCAAATAATCCATGCAACAACAATAGCGTTTCGCCTTCTCCTTCCTCAACAAACTTATATTTCTCGTACTGTTTAATGGTATAATTCATGCAATCCTATTGAAACTATTCAGGCTAAATTACTGAAAATACGGCAAATAGAAGCAGTTGAGACTCCCTTTATCGGTATATCAGGCCAAGTTCTTTTTTAAAGAATCAAAAAATTGGGTGAGTTCTTCAAACATCCCTTTAAAAAAGGGAACCAGCTTGCCGAATAGATCAATGGCTGTAGGTCCCCAAAAATGGATGTATTGATAGGTTTTTGAAGATGCAATTACTGGTGCTTTCAATAAATGCAATTGTTCCATATAAAAAATCAACACACTAAAAACGGTAACATAAATACAACAATACAAAACAATCCCACCTAAAGAATTCAACCAACCCAATAAAGTTAATTGCAAGGTAGTTTCAATGATTGCTGCAAAAATTCTAACAATGATAGAAACTGCAATCATAATCAGCAAGAATGCTAAAAAAGGCAGCCAGGTTGCTTTGATATTGACTGTTTCAGATAACCATCCTGCAACAAGTGTACTCATTTTTACTGCAGCGGCTAATCCTAAAAATATAGCGAAAAATGAAAAAGCAGCTACCACTAAGCCCTTCTTCATTCCTTTAAAAATAGCCAATACAATTAATGCTAGTAAACAAATATCAATAAACATGTAAGTCGTTATTGAGTCAATAACGCTTTTACTGTTGCTGCAATTGCTTTACCATCTGCTTTTCCTGCTAATTGTTTAGAAGCTACGCCCATTACTTTTCCCAAGTCTTGAATTGATGCTGCTCCAACAGAAACAATTATAGAACGAATTTCATTTGCCAATTCTTCTTCAGATAATTGTGCGGGTAAGAATTTTTCTATTACAGCAATCTCCTCTATTTCTTTCTGAGCAAGGTCTGCACGATTTTGTTGTTGAAAAATTTCCAATGAATCTTTGCGTTGCTTAACCAACTTTTGCAATAATTTCAATTCGGCATCTTCATTAATGGCACCGTTTGCACCTGGTTCTGTTTTTGCTTTAATAATTTCTGCTTTTATAGCCCTAACTCCTCTTAAAAGAGGTTCGTCTTTGGCTTTCATGGCTTCTTTCATTAACTGCATTACTTTTTCTTCTAAGCTCATAGTACTTTTTTATTTAGCGTCTTTTAATTGTGATGCCCTGAATTTTTTATAAAAATCTTTTGCAAATGCTTTCATATCATCGGTTTGTTCCTGATTTTGAGTGGCTCTCATATAAGTGTCCGCCATTCCCATCAAAGTTTGATAATAAAAATCAGCCATCTCATCTACCATCATGTCTTTGGTCCAAAGATCTATTCTCAATGCACTTTTATCAGCTGCATCCCAAAATGCCAACATCATTGCTCTAGCGTCTTGCTTCATGTCTGCTGTGCTATCTGAAGCAGACCATTGAATATTTTGAGGAACTTTATGTTCATCTAAAATAATATCAACAGATATACTCGATTGTTTCATATGAATAAATTAAGGGGGCGAAATTACTACGAAACACTAACTATTGCTTCAATTTCATTGAAAAATGCTTCAGCCGAATGGTCCCAGTTGTAATTTTTGGCTCTTTCCAAGCCTTTTTCAATTTGAATTTGCCGTAATTTTTCGTCTTTGTAGAGCATTTGCATTTGCTCAGCGATTGTTTTGGGGTTTTGTGGATCGGCATATAAAACAGCTTCACCTCCAACTTCTGGCATACTAGACAGATTGGAAGTGATTACTGGAACACCAGATTGCATGGCTTCTACAATTGGTAATCCAAAACCTTCATAGATAGACATATACAAAGAAGCATAAGCGGCTGAAGTAATTTGCTGGAGTTTTACTTCTTCTAAATAACCGGTCAAAACAATATCTTCTCTGTATTTATAGGTCTTCAATTTTGCTAAAAAATCGGAGAATTGCCAGGCCATTCTTCCTGTAAAGACCAATTTCATATTGCTTTTATTCCATTTTTTAAACAGCGAAAATGCCTTTAGCAGATTCATCATATTCTTTCGTGGATGTATAGCGCCAACACAAATAAAATACTCATTACCGTTGGTAAACTCATTTTTTATGGCTGATTTTTGTTCCCAGTCAATTGGTTGAAATAAGCTGCGTGCCGCACCTGGTATGACTTTTATCTGATTTTTGGTAAAAGGATACCTTGTTTCTATACTGTTTTTAGAAAACAATGAAACAGTAATTATGGAGCTTGCTTTCTGTAAAAAACGAGGTGTAAATATTTTATAGAACCAACGGTGATGCCAGGAAATAGCTGCTGGTAATGCATGAAATGCCAAATCATGAACAACTAATATTTGAGGAATTGTTGTTGTTAAACTACAAAAACCATAAGGTTGAATCCAAACATCGGGCTTGAATTTTCTTAACGCCAATACAGTACTAACATTATACCAATATAAAAACGCAGGAATATGTCGGGCAGCGGGTTTTACAAGAAGCGGAATAATATTTGTTGAGCTTATAAAATGATTGCTATAAGGCCGATCAAAAACTACTATAAATTGATGTGCTGGGTGACTTGCGGCTAATCGTTGCAGAATGGCAGCTGTATAATGCCCATAGCCCTCCATGGACTTGTCTTGTAAAAAAATACCGTTAACAGCAATTACCATTCAATAAAGGTACTAAGCGTAAAACTATTGTTCATGAATATGGGTCACACCCCCCGATACAGTGTATTTCATAGCATCTGCAGCGGAGATATTCTTTAATAACTTAACCCTTTCCCTGGGTACCATATAAGTAATCCCAGAAATGGCGTAAGAATGGGGCACATAGACGGTTAAATGATCAATTAAGTTAAAATCGATACTACTCTGTTGGGTGATAAAACCTATTCGCCAAACATCAGGAGCATCTACATTTACTAAAACAGGTTTATCAAATTTCTTTTTATTGCCCGCAAATGCTTCTAAAAAATCTTTGACAGAGGAATAGATAAACTTAATTCCAGGTGTTTTTTCTAAAACGGTGTCTAACAATGCTACCAACCGACCTACAGCAAATAAAGAAGACAACCATCCAACCAATAAAACCACAGAAATAACGACCAAAAAACCAAGGCCTGGCATTTTAATCAAATTCCCTTCTAAATCTTTTTTAATTAGTGAAGGGGCAATGGCATGAATGATATTGGGTAAAATATCATCCACCAGATTAAATAAACTGATAACTACCCAAATAGTAATGCCTATAGGCGCCAAAACAATCAGCCCTTGAAAAAAATATTGCAATAAACGTCTTAAAAAGCTCTTGAATGTCATTGGTATGGTCTACCCCCATTTTTACAGAATGCAAGATGCTATAAAAAATTGATAGAATTCAACTTCAACAACCGAATAGCCCTATAAACTGGAATAATCAGCCAATAAGGCAATACCATTTATCCTCGATTTGGATCGTTAATGAAAATTTAATACAAAAAAACCGCGGAAACTTTGGTAACGAAAATAGTTTCCATAGTTTTGCATTCCAAAATTGGGCATTATGGAGCAAAGAATAACCGAAAAAGCACAGGAACTCTTCTTCCGATACGGGTTGAAGAATGTGACCATGGACGATATTGCCACCCATTTGGGTATGAGCAAAAAAACAATTTATCAATATTATACCGATAAAGATGCTTTGATTGATGCTGTGGTGCAAAGGGAAATAGATAATGACGTGGTAGAATGTGCAGTACACCGTCAAAAATGCGAGAATGCCGTTCACGAAGTTTTTTTAGCACTCGACATGATGCAGGAAATGATGAGCACCATGAATCCTGTAATCATTTTTGAAATGCAGAAATACTATCCTTCGGCATTCAAGAAAATGAATGACCATAAAAATAAATTCCTCTATAAGGTAATTAAAGAAAACCTCGAACTAGGTATAAAAGAAGAAATGTATCGTGAGGATATTAATCCTGATATACTTGCCAAATTTAGAATAGAAAGTATTTTCATTGCATTCAACCCCGAATTATTCCCATCTAATAAATACACGCTATTCCAAATTGAAACACAAATGATGGAGCACTTTTTACATGGGATATGTACAACAAAAGGACACAAACAAATCATTAAATACAAAAAACAAAGACAAAAATCAATCAGTATATGAGCATAATTAAAAAAGGAATCGGCTTGCTCAGTTTGGTTTTCATTATCAGTACTGGCTTTTCACAAACTGTAAACAAGCGTTATGATTTTAACGTTCAACAAGCAGTTGAATTTGCCAATAAAAACAACGTACAGGTAAAGAATACCTTATTGAATATCAAGGCACAAATTCAAACCAACAGAGAAATTACCGCAGCTGCATTACCTACTATTACGGGAGCAGTTGGATCACAGTATTTTCCCAATGTTGCAGTACAAACACTTCCTAACTTTATTTCTCCCGCAACTTATCAGGTGCTGGTGAATGAAGGGGTGAAAGATGGCAATGGCAATCCAATTAAAATGCCCGGTGATTTTGGATTTATTCAAGCTCAGTTTGGAACAAAATGGAGTGCAAGTGCTGGAGTATCACTACAACAATTATTATTTGACGGTCAGGTATTTGTAGGGCTTCAAGCACGAAAAGCATCCATCGATTTTCAAACCAGTGCTGCTGAAGTAACCGAAGTAGCTATCAAAACCAATATCTATAAGATCTATTATCAGTTGATTGCCAGTAAGATCACCATCGAAATATTAGATGCCAATATCAGCAGATTAGAAAAATTGGATTTCGATATCAAGGCCTTGTATAAAAATGGATTCGCAGAAAAAATAGACATCGATAAAATTGCTGTGCAATTGACCAATGTTAAAACAGAAAAAACAAAGGCCTTAAATGCTATTGCAGTTGGGTATTTGGGTTTAAAAACCTTGATAGGAATGCCTGCAAAAGACACTTTAGTATTAACTGAAACTTTAGATTACAATAAAGTAAAAGAAGAAATTGCAATAGATGCTCCATATAGCTACGAAGACAGAAAAGATTTTCAGTACCTCAATTATGCCAAACAATTAAATGCATACAATGTAAAGCGCTATCAATTAAGCTATTTACCTACAATTGCTTTAGGAGCCAGCTACAATAAAATTGCTCAACGAAATCAATTTGATTTTTTTAATAAAGGAGATTGGTTTTCTTCATCCAACATTGGGGTAAATATTTCTGTTCCTATTTTCAGTGGATTTGCCAAAGATGCTAGAGTAAAAAAAGCTAAGATTGATTTAGAACAAACTTCCAATCAATTGGAAAATTTAAAACTCAATATTGATGTATCTGTAGAACAGGCCAGAATTAAATACAACACAGCTATTTCGGTAATGGTTTCTCAGAAAAACAATATGGACCTCGCAGAAAGAGTGTATGGTCAGACAAAAAAGAAATACGAAATCGGAACTGGATCAAATACTGAAGTAAATGTGGCAGATACCGATTTAAAAACTGCACAAACCAATTATATCAGCGCTTTGTACGATGCAATCATTGCCAAAGTAGATTATTTAAACGCAACAGGTAAATTATAAAATTTCAATCTTAAAAACCAGCACTATGCTTACAATAAAAAAAATCCTATTTATTACAACAACTGCATTCGTTTTTGCGAGTTGTGGTAGTAATGAAAAAAATGGCAATTCTTTAGCAGAAAAAAAAGCTGCATTAGAAAAAATAAAATCTGAACATGCTGCTATTACAGCAAAGATGTCTGCATTGGAAGCGGAGATTGCTAAATTAGACACCAGCAATGCCAACGCATTAACAGCTAAATTGGTTGGATTAACAACTATAACCAATCAGCCATTTGCGCACTATATAGACTTACAAGGAAGCATTACTTCAGACAATGTATCTTATGTGTCACCAAGAATGGGACCCGGCCAGGTGAAAGCGATCTATGTAAAAAAAGGAGACCAGGTTAAACAAGGTCAATTACTATTAAAGTTAGATGATGCGGTGATGAGACAATCGGTATATGCATCTCAAAAAGCATTAGAAACATTAAAAACACAATTGAATTTTGCCAAAGATATTTATCAGCGTCAGGGTAATTTATGGAAAGATGGTATAGGCACTGAAGTACAATACATTTCTGCCAAAAACAATGTACAGGTGTAGTAGATGACCTTAATGTAAGAGTTGGAGAAATATTCAATGGTATGGCAGGTGTTACTCCACAAATAAAATTAGTTAGTACCGCAGGATTAAAAGTAATTACTCAGGTTCCAGAGAATTATGCTGGAAAAATTAAAGTAGGTTCTAAAGTAATTATTCGTTTCCCTGACTTAAACAAAACCATAAGTGGAACAGTGGCAACAACTAGTAGAACCATTAATGCCAATAACAGGAGTTTTGATGCAGAAGTAAATATTAGTTACGATCCTGCTATTCGCCCTAATCAATTGGCAGAACTGAAATTCCAGGATTATGAAACAGCTTCTGCAATCGCTATTTCTGTAAATACCGTTCAAACAGATGAAAAAGGTAAATATGTTTATATAGCAGTTCAAGAAGGGAATAGAATGGTGGCTCGCAAGAAAAACATTGTTGTTGGAGAAATGTATGGTCAAATGATCGAAGTAAAATCTGGCCTTACACTCAATGATGCTTTAATTACTGATGGATACCAGAATATTTATGATGGTCAATTAGTAATGGTTTTAAAAAAATAAAATTCTTTTAACTTATTATATATGAATTTCATAGAAGGCATCGCCAAAAAATTCAAAGAATTTAAACCTACCAGTTGGGCAGTTGATAATAGAACAGCCGTTTATATTATCACTATACTCATCTCCTTGTATGGTTTAAATAAATTCAATACACTTCCAAGAGAACAGTTTCCGGACATTGTTGTACCGACCATTTCAGTCAGTACGGTATATTTTGGAAACTCTCCAAAAGACATTGAAAATTTAGTTACCAGACCAATTGAAAAACAATTGAAGTCGATCAGTGGAGCTAAAGTAAAAAAGATTCAATCTACTTCGCAGCAAGATTTTAGTTTGATCGTAGTAGAGTTTGATACCGATATCAAAACGGAACTTGCTAAACAA
>REAV01000211.1 GCA_004294465.1 Sphingobacteriia bacterium
AATCAAGGAAGAACAAATAGCATTCCAGTCATTGTTGAACAATGGGTTTATTACAAGAATAGAAGCGCTGAATCATCTGGTTCAAAGTAGCAATGCTGTTGCTTTTCGATACTATTTATTGGTGGCTTTATTATTATTGATTGAATTAATGCCAGTTCTCGCAAAACTACTGATACCAGAAGGCACTTATGAATTAAAAGTGCAGCTAAGACTTGAAATGGAAAGTCAAAAAGAACTGAATAATCAGGCACTGATTAAAGCATTTTATGATCAATCTTATCCAGCAAGAGTAGATAAAATGGAATCCCTGTTATCAACATGGAAAAACAATTCTACAAATAGCTTCAAAGAAAACTGGAATACCTTCAACAAAGAATTGATCAATTAAATAATTGCATCTTTCATTGAGGAAGATTTCATGGTGCTTTTTTGTTCATTGTACTTTTTTGCTGCATCAATAAAGCCCACAAATAGAGGTGCTGGACTTTCAACAGTACTTTTTAATTCTGGATGATATTGAACTCCAATGAAAAAAGGATGATCAGGTAATTCAATGATTTCCACTAATCCTGTTTCGTTGTTTTTTCCACTGGCCAGCATACCAGAAGCTTCATATTGCTCTAAGTAATCGTTGTTAAATTCAAAGCGGTGTCGATGTCTTTCTGTAATTGAGGTTGTGCCATAGATTTGGTGAGCCAAGCTACCCTCTTTGATTTCGCAAGGATAAGCCCCTAAACGCATGGTTCCGCCCATCATTTTAATTTTCTTCTGCTCTTCCATCATATTGATAACTGGATTCGGCGTTTTGTCATCCATTTCAGTTGAATGTGCATCTTTTAAACCCAACACATTTCTCCCATACTCAATTACAGCCATTTGCATACCTAAACAAATTCCGAAAAAGGGTAGCCCATTTTCTCTGGCATATTTAACGGCAATGATTTTACCTTCTATTCCACGATGTCCAAAACCAGGAGCTACCAGGAGTCCATCAAATCCCTGTAATTTTTCAGCAACATTTTCATGCGTAATAAATTCACTGTGCACATTTACTACCTGAACTTTAACTTCATTCATTGCTCCTGCATGTACAAAACTTTCTAAAATAGACTTATATGCATCTTGTAATTCAATGTATTTACCAATTAATCCGATGGTCACTTTACTACGAGGATATTTTAGCTTATCTAAAAACCCTTTCCATTTATCTAAATTTGGTTCTACATAATTGGTAATATTCATTTTCTTCAAACAAATCAAATCGAGTTTTTCTCTCAACATCAATAGCGGTACTTCATAAATGGTACTAGCATCCATTGCTTCAATTACAGCTTCCTGTTTTACATTACAGAATAAGGCAATTTTTCTTTTGATATCGTTGTTCAAAGGTTCTTCTGTTCTGCATACTAAAATATCTGGATGAACACCGGTTTCACTCAACATCTTAACACTATGTTGGGTAGGTTTTGTTTTTAATTCTTTCGCAGCTTTTAAATAAGGAATAAGCGTAAGGTGCACTACCATTACATCTTCCTCAGGCAATTCCCATTGCAATTGACGAACCGCTTCAATAAATGGTAAGCTTTCTATATCACCAACTGTTCCCCCTATTTCTGTTAAAACAACATCATATTTATCGCCTTTACCTAACAACAACATCCGGTGTTTTATTTCATCGGTAATATGCGGCACAACTTGTACTGTCTTACCCAAAAAAGCACCAGCTCTTTCTTTATTGATTACAGTTTGATAAATTCTACCAGTAGTTACATTATTGGCTTGGGTTGTATAAATATTTAAAAAACGTTCGTAATGGCCTAAATCCAAGTCTGTTTCTGCACCATCTTCTGTAACATAACATTCTCCATGCTCATAAGGATTCAATGTTCCAGGATCGACATTGATATAGGGATCAAATTTCTGAATGGTTACTTTAAGCCCTCTGGCTTGTAATAATTTTGCAAGGGAAGCGGCAATAATACCTTTACCCAAACTACTAGTAAC
>REAV01000212.1 GCA_004294465.1 Sphingobacteriia bacterium
AGTAACTATTGATGGTACGGTAAAAGGAGTAAATACCAATGAAATTGGTGAATGGGACAAGAGAGCCATTATTTACGGCTATTCCGACTTTGCACAAGGCACCAATGAAAATCAAGCATTGAATGATATATTAACAGAAAACACAAAGAGAGGATTATTCTTTATTGCAGATGCCGATGCAAGATCTGCAAGTGGTTTCCATCCAAATGCCCATTTATGGGACAATGGAAAAGATGTGGTTACTGAATTAAAAAATGTATTGGCTGTTCGCCAAAAAGCCATTGATCAATTTAGTGCAGATGTGATTCGATTAAATACACCAATGAGCAAATTAGAAGATGTGTTGGTGCCGGTTTACAATTACCATAGATATCAAGTAGAAGCGGCGTCAAAATTAATTGGTGGCATCAATTATAGTTATAATATTAAAGGCGATCAACAACTAAGCCCTTCGGTTTTACCAAAAAACACACAAGAAGCAGCATTGAAAGAAGTTCTTGCATGCTTATCTCCAAACATTCTTACACTTCCTGAAAAAATTGTTGGTATCATTCCTCCAAGACCACCATCTTATTATGGTATAGGTGAACTATTTCCAAAACGTACAGGAATGAGTTTTGATGCTTTGGCAGCAGCTGAAGCATTAACCAATTTTGAATTGAGTTTTTTATTCAACCCAGAAAGAGCCAACCGTTTGGTTCAATTAAAAGCAAGGGCCAATACCCTAGGATGGGATGATGTATTGGATGCTATCATCAACGCTACCTGGAAATCTGCTGAAGAAAAAGGATTGAAAAAATCGGTACAACAACAAACTCAACAGATGGTACTGACTTGGATGCTAGGACTTAGTCAATCCGAACAAAGCAATTACCAGGTAAAATCCATTTGTTTTGATCGTCTGCAATCGCTCAAAAAATATGCAACACAAATGAGCAAAACAGCTGGAGATAAAGCACATTATTTGTATGCGATTGAGCGCATTGAAAAACCAAAAGACATTGCTTTGCCTCAACACAAAGAAATTCCTCCTGGAGCACCTATTGGTTGCGACTTTGATGAATCTTTTTGAGTACGGTTTTATTGATTCAAATCATTGAAAAAATAATAATGAGGCTTGATACAAAAAGACAACCTTTTTAAAATTGTGAGCTTTGAATTCGACATCGCAAAGCGAGGAGAATTCAGCAATTTTAAAGCAGTTAACGTTTGTGTCAAGCCTCATTTAAATTTTAGTAAATTAAACCAGCATTCTAACTGGCTCTTCTAATAAAGATTTCAGGGTTTGCAAGAAAGCTGCTCCAGTGGCTCCATCAACTGAACGATGATCGCAACTCAAAGTGACTTTCATGATATTTCCTGGAACTATTTGTCCATTCTTTACTACTGGCTCTTGCGAAATACCACCAACTGCTAGTATGCAAGAATCAGGTGGGTTAATAATTGCAGTAAATTGATCTATTCCGAACATACCTAAATTGGAAATGGTAAATGTGCTTCCTTCCCAATCAGCAGGTTGTAATTTTTTATCTTTTGCTTTTTGTGCATAGTCTTTTACTTCTGCACCAATTTGACTTAAAGATTTTCCATCAGCAAAACGAACAACAGGTACCAATAAACCATCTTCAACAGCTACAGCAACTCCAATATTAATATGATTATTGTATCTGATAAAATCTCCCATCCAACTGCTGTTTACTTTCGGATGTTGTTTTAGTGACATAGCCGTTGCTTTCAACACCATATCGTTAAAACTAATTTTTACTGGAGCTACCTCATTCATTTTAGCACGAGCAGCAATAGCTGCATCCATATCTATACTCATGGTGAGGAAGAAATGTGGAGCAGTAAATAAACTTTCACTCAAGCGTTTAGCAATTACTTTACGCATTTGAGATACTGGTACATCAGTAAAGCTTACTTGACCAATTGGAGCTGAAGCAATTACTGGTGATGCTGCAGCTTTTGCCGGAGTAGCAGAAGTTGCCACTTG
>REAV01000025.1 GCA_004294465.1 Sphingobacteriia bacterium
TTTTTAAAAGAAATAATTGGCTTATTCGTATACCGTTTCACTGGCAAAGCCTAGAATGGCATACCAAATGCAATCAAATAAATAGCGATTGCAGAAAGCCCCACCCCGATCCAATTCAATAACGACAATCTTTCCTTGAAAATGATTTCAGCAAACAGTGTACTGAAAAGTACTATTCCCATATTATTCATAGGGATACTGGAACTACTTGGCCAAGGGCTTTGTTTTAAAAAATGAATCAAACACCAAATAGAAAAATAATTGGGTATGCCAATTAAAATGCCAGCAAAAATATGTTTCCAAGCAAATTGTACTTTGCCAGTTGTGTACTGATAAATCAGAATAATAAAACCGATTAAAGCAGCAGAAAAAAATCCAGTAATTAAATAAGCATTGCTGTTTTCATCATTCACATATGTTTGCTGAACATGATTAATCAATGCATCCAGAAGCCCACTGCCAATGAACAATACTATTGGTAATATATATTTTAAAGACTTCGAAACGGTTGCTCGATCTGTATCATTTGTTTCTTTCGGATAACAAGTGAGCACTACAGCAATCAATGCGAGAATAACACCCACCAGTTTCCAACCAGCTACACTTTCGTTATACAGATAAACCGATAAAACAACTGGAATAATCAATGAAAGTTTATTGGCAACTGATGCAACAGCTACACTAATTTTTTGAGCAGTTATTCCAATTACATTGAATATTGATACAAATAGAATGCCCATTAAGCAAGCCCATTTAAACCATGGACTGGCAGCGGCTTCGGCATTAATAGGAAAAGCTCCATTCACAATAGAGCCAGTGATTACACAAGTAATATAGTTAAACACAATGGCAGGAAATACAGGCACATTAAATCGCTCACAAGCCTTAAAAGAAAGAATCAGGTAACTGGTTAAAACAATACTTCCTATTAAATAAAACATGGGCTCAGTTATTTGTTCAAATAAATGACTATTTCATCATCCAGCAATTTTTTATTGCTTTCAATTTTAAATTGAGTTAACAATGGCGCATCAATTCCATTTCGTATTGATAAGGATTGATTAGTAAGCACCCTTGCTTCATCCCATAAAGATTCATTAATGAAAGATTGCAAAATGCTGGCACCCCCTTCTACCAAAATAGAATGATAGTTTTGTAAATAACAAAATTCAATGACTTGAGCAATTACCGATTGATTACTCAATACTTGCTCATATTGTACCGCCCCTATTCTCTCGCTTTTTGTATAATTAAAAACAATGGTGGGTTGCCCATCTGAAAATAAGTGTAAATGAGTAGGCAATCGCAAAGACAAATCAATAACCAAACGTTTAGGAGATTTACCATTCCAGAATCGATTATTGAGTATTGGATTATCTTTTAAAGCAGTGTTGGTACCCACTAAAATTGCAGCAACTTCCGACCTCCATCGATGAACCATTGTATTTGACATTCGATTGGTTATGAATAGTCGCTCATTGGATGCAGAAGCAATTTTTGCATCGGCAGTTTGCGCCCACTTCAAAATGATATAGGGTCGTTTTTTTTGATGAAAAGTAAAAAAGCTTGCATTGATCCGCTTGCATTCCAATTCCAAAATACCTGTTTCAACTTTAACTCCTGCCTCTTTTAAAATATGGATGCCTTTTCCATTAACTGAATCAAAAGGATCAGTGCTCCCAATTACAACATGCTTTATTTGATTCTTTACTATTAAATCAGCACAGGGTGGCGTTTTTCCATAATGAGCACAGGGTTCAAGTGATACATACAAAGTTGCATCTTTAACAAACGCTTTATCATCCGGGCTTACTGAATTGATACAATTCACTTCAGCATGTGGCCCACCATAAACTGCATGATAGCCCTCCCCAATAATGCGGTCTTTGTGAACCAACACCGATCCAACCATTGGATTGGGTGCAACGGAACCCGCTCCTTTTAAAGCCAGTTCAATGCAGCGTTGCATATATTTTTCTTGTTGCACCATATTATTCAGATTTGCAAAAATAGCCAAATGATGGGTACATTGCAGTATGACAATTTCGGAAGCAAAACAAAGCATAATTAACAGCATCCTTTTACACTACGATAAAAGAGAAGCTGCCAATATTGCCTCAATGCTAATGGAATGGATCACAAAAATGAATAAAACAGATATGTTGTTGAACAAATCTGTTTTATTGCATCCTGATCAAATCAACAATGTCAATGATTTCTCAAAAAGGCTGATTCTTGGCGAACCAATGCAATATATTATAGGAGAAGCTTGGTTTATGAGCAATCGATTTAAAGTAAGCAAAGGCACCCTCATTCCCAGACCAGAAACCGAAGAATTGGTAGCCTGGGTATTGGAAGACATACAACAACTCAACTTAAGCGATATCCATTTAATAGATATTGGCACAGGAAGCGGTTGTATTCCAATAAGTATTAAAGCTAAAGCTCCATCAGTCAATATTGTTGCTATTGATATCAGCAACAATGCAATAGCAATTGCAGAAGAAAACGCAGCGCAATTAGATTGTTCTATACAATTTAAAATGCTGGATTTTTTAGATGAAACAACTTGGGCAAATATAGAACCAGCTCATATCATTGTCAGCAACCCCCCATATATTAAAGAATTAGAAAAATCGTCCATGCATCAAAATGTTGTTGATTTTGAACCACATCAGGCATTGTTTGTACCCAATGATGACGCACTCATATTTTATCGAGCAATTGTAAGATTCAGCCAAACTCATTTATTGCCAGGAGGAACTATCTATTTAGAAATAAACGATGCTTTAGGCAAAGAAGTGGTAGCACTATTTTCTAGCAGCTATGCATCAGTTGAATTGAGGAAAGATATTTTTGAAAAAGACAGAATGGTAAAAATTAAAAAGCCGAATTAATTGCGAGCACCACTATTGTCTACAGCCATTACTGGGGTAGCGCCTAATTTTTTGATGATCTGCATAACCTGAATAGCAGTCCCTAAATGAGCAGTACTATCGCCATTAATTACTACAGATGGTTTATCCGTTTCTTTGGATAAAAATGCTTTCAATTTTGCTTCCAATTCATTCATTGATATCTTTTCGGCACCAATAAAAATTTGTTGGGATTTATCAACAGTAACAACCACGGTTTGCTTGGCTTTAGTGTCGGCTTTTGCTTTTGGATTAGACACTTTAATAACATTCGGATTAGCCAATGTTGATACAATTAAAAAGAAAAGAAGCAATATGAATAATATATCATTCAAAGCGCCCGTATGCACTTCAGGATGATTTCTAAACCGTTTTCTAATATTCATAATTCTTATCTCTCTTATTGTATCTCTTATCTTATATCTCTTATCTTATATCTCTTATCTTATATCTCTTATCTTATATCTCTTATCTACTTGGTGGGTTCTTGTAAAACATCAATAAAATCAGCACTTGCCGCTTCCATTTTATTAGCCGTTTTATCTATCTGTGTGCTTAAATAATTATGTCCTACATAGGCAATCAGTCCAATGATCAAACCAGTTGCGGAAGTGATCATTTTGGTATAAATACCACCAGCAATTGTATTTAAAGTATACTCTCCTGTTGAAGCAATGCCATAAAACAACTGTACCATCCCGATAATTGTTCCCAGAAATCCGAACATGGGGGCAATACCAGCAATTAATGATAAAATGGACAGGTTCTTTTCCATTTTATACATTTCGAGCTTACCTACATTCTCCATGCTTTTTTCAATAGCATCAATTGGTTTCCCAATCCGTTGAATTCCTTTGTCAATCATTTTAGCTACCGGATTTTCGGTATTCTTTGTCATACTCCTTGCAGCTTGTACATTGCCATTTAAAATATGGTCACGTACAATATTCATGAAATTGACATCGATGGTTGATGCTTTTCTGATAGCTATCACTCTTTCTACAAAAACAAATATGGCTGCAATCAATAGCAGATATAGCGGATACATGATCCAGCCGCCTTTTTCGAGCAAGGTAATTAATGAAATTTTCTCAGAAGCAACTACAACATTTGAAGCAACTTTTTGAACAGTATCGGCTTGTAATAAATAAAACATGGGCTCAAGATAAAAAATGAATTGTTAAGCCATTGCAAAAGAAAATTATTTACGCTCAGCTTCCTTCATTTTCATCATAGCCATGATCTGTTTCATATTGTTTTGCATTCCATCTGGGCTGCCATCAAGAAAAATGATATTTCCTTTGCCAATTTCCGCAAAATTTTTAATCGCTTCCGTCCACATGCTGAATAAAATCACATTGGTATCTAAATTGGCTTGTTTCATCTCTTCTGCTGCTTGACTCATTCCTTTAGCAACTTCTGCACGAAATAATGCTACTCCTTGACCTCTTAATCTGGCTGCTTCCCTTTCAGCTTCAGCTGCAATTTTTATGGCATTTCCTTCTGCTTCTGCTCCTTTGGTTTTAGTAATTAGTAAAGCCTGTCCTTCATTTTCTGCTGCAGCTTTTAAATTATTACTCGCCACCACCTTACTCATACTTTCCATGATCTGTTGGTCGAAAGTGATATCATTGATTTGTAAATCTTGTAAATGATATCCCCATTCTTCCAGAGAAACATCAATTTGTTGTTTTACATCTTCTACAATTTCTCTGCGCAGTAATAAAATTTCCGCTTGTTTTTTGGTAGCAACAAAAGCCCTTATGGACCCTTCTACTGTTCTTATTAATGCTTGCATTAAATCCTTATCGCTAATGAATTTAAAAGCTACATTTTTGATGGTCTCTTCTTGTTGATTGATTACCGAATACAGCAACATGCTTTTAAAATACACATTGGCCTGGTCAACCGTCACTGCCTGAAATTCCAACTCAACTGAACGGTTTTGAATACTTACTGTTTTATACACCTGTTCAATCAATGGAATTTTAAAATTTAAACCTGGCAATAAAATTCTTCTGTATTTACCAAACATGGTAATCACATCTATCGTTCCTTGATTTACTGTAACCAATCCACTAAAAAAAATAAATAGCAGAACAGGTACCCACCAAAATGCCAATAATGTACTCATAAAAAATATTTTAGTAAATGTAATTCTAATTTAAATTAATTCACGACCGTTCTTCCCAAACCTTTACCAGTTCTACCAATGCTTCTACAGCAAATTGCATGTCTTCTACTCCTATCCATTCATGCTTGCTGTGTATTGCCTGCATTCCTGTAAAAATATTAGGGCAAGGCAAACCCATAAAACTCAATCTGGAACCATCAGTTCCACCCCGAATAGGTTCCTTTATAAAGGGCAATCCTATTCTGCGGTATGCTTCTTCGGCATATGAAACAGTAAAAGGAAATTGATCCAAAATTTCCTTCATATTTCTATATTGCTCAACTACTTTAAATGTGTAACTCGCCCCTTTATATTTTGCTATCACTTTTTCTGCAATGGATTGCAAAAGAGATTCGTGTTTTTGCAGTTGACTGGTTTCAAAATCTCTAATCAAAAAATCGATGGATGCTTTTTCGGCCAATCCTTCTATTCGCAATGGGTGAATGAACCCCTGCCTTGTTTCTGTAGATTCAGGCGACAATTTTTCTTTCGGCAATTGGTCTACTATTTCACTGGCAATTTTTATAGCATTAACCATTTTGTTCTTGGCATCTCCAGGATGCGCAATAATTCCTTCAATCTGAAGAGTTACTCCATCAGCACTAAAAGTTTCTTCTTCAAAACTGCCCAGCTTCCCCCCATCAAGTGTGTAAGCAAAATTGGCTCCCAATTGTTCCAGATTCAATTTAACAGTTCCTTCTCCAATTTCTTCATCTGGTGTGAATAGAATTTTTATTGTGCCATGCAGTATTTCGGGATGACTAATTAAATATTGCGCAAAATCCATAATGATGGCCACCCCTGCTTTATCATCGGCACCCAGTAATGTATTACCACTTGCAGTAATAATGTCTTTACCAATATGGTTTTTTAAATAAGGATATTGATCAACTGAAATTATTTGACTTACATCATCAGGCAATATGATTGGCAGTCCATCATATTTTGAGTGAAGGATTGGTTTAACATTGGTGCCACTGCAATCTGGGGCTGTATCAATATGACTACAGAAACAAATAACAGGCATTTTTTTTGAACTCGTTGCAGGTATAGTTCCATACACATAACCAAATTCATCAGTTAACACATCTACTACTCCAATTTCTTTAAGTTCAGCTGCCAATAAATTGGACAATACTTTTTGTTTAGGGGTACTTGGATGTAATGAAGAATGAGGATCGCTTTGTGTATCTATTTGTACATAACGCATCAACCTATCTGTAACACTATATGGATAATTCAACAACATGCTATTTTTTTCACAAGGTAATATTTGTGCTCCATCCCCTTGACAATTCCATTTGTTATATTTAAATTAGAGCAACTAAACTCCCAAAAATGAAAAAAACAATCATTGGAACTATTGTTGGTGGAATTATTTTATTCATGTGGCAGTTCTTATCTTGGACTGCATTAGACTTACATCGGCCTGCCCAAGACTATACTCCAAAACAAGACAGTATATTATCTTATTTAAGTGCCAACTTAGAAAAAGAAGGTGGTTATTTTTTGCCAACTGCACCAAAAGGAACTTCGTTTGAAGAAATGGAAAAAATCACGAACAAAAGTATTGGTAAGCCATGGGCAACTATCCAATACCACAGCAGTTTAGAATACAATATGGGTATGAATATGGGGAGAGCGTTGGTTGTGAATTTGGTGCTTGCTTGGCTACTCATCTGGTTATTGGGCCAATTCAATAATAATAGTTTTGGCAAAACATTGAGCGCATCTTTAGCCGTAGGCTTTATAGTATATTTAAACAGTGCGTATACTAGCCATGTATGGTATCATCTATTTGATATCAGGGCATTTTTAATAGATGTTATTGCCATGTGGGGATTGACAGGAATTTGGTTGGGCTGGTGGTTGAATAGAAAAGCCTGATAGAGCAACAATAAAAAAGGGGTTTATAGAGGAAATCATCCTTTATAAACCCCTTTAATATTATCAACAATTAAACAGTAATGATCAAAGATTTAGGCTCAATTTCTACTAATTCAAGATCAAAAACCAATTCTTCTCCAGCTAAAGGATGATTGGCATCTAAAACCACGATCTCATCTTTCAACTCTACAATTACTACAGGAAAATTTTGTCCTGAACCATTGCTCATATTTAACTGCATACCCACTTCAGGGACCATATCAGCAGGGAAACGGTCTTTTGGAAACTCCATGATCATTTCTTCTTGTTTAGGACCATATGCCTGATCTGCAGGAATATTAATGGTTTTCTTTTCTCCAATGACCATTCCGGTAACGCCATCATCAAATCCTGCAATTACCATTCCACCACCGATTTCAAATTCAAGCGGCTCTCTTCCTTCAGAAGAATCAAATGTATTTCCATTGGTTAACTTTCCGTGATAATGTACTTTTACTTTATCACCTTTTTTTGCTGGTTGCATATTATTTTTGTTTACGGCCAACTGAATGAATGGCCTAAAGCGGCAAAAGTACAATCCCTGACGTAAAAGAGGAAGTATTTTTAGCTAACTTTCCTTTAATTATTGTTCATATGAGAAATTTTATTACTGTTTGCTTGGCTTTTTTTATTGTTGCCATTGCTATTGCACAACCCCAAAAGCCTATTTTACCTGCCGCTTATCGAACTGAAGTGTATTTACCCTTATTAAAAGGCAAAAGAATTGGTGTATTTGCTAATCACACAGCAACAATCGGCAAATCGCATTTGGTAGATAGTTTGCAAAAATTAGGGGTGAATATTACCATTGCCTTTGGTCCAGAACATGGATTTAGAGGCACAGCTGATGCAGGTGAAAAAATTGATAACTACACAGACGCAGCAACCGAAATTCCAGTGATATCCCTGTACGGAAAAAAAAGAAGGCCTTCTAAGGAAGACCTTGCCAATGTAGATATATTACTATTTGATATACAGGATGTAGGGGTTAGATATTATACTTTCATTTCTTCTTTGCAGGAATTTATGGAAGCTGCATTCGAAAATAAAAAACCATTGATGATTTTGGATAGGCCTAATCCGAATGGATTTTATGTAGACGGACCTGTTTTAGATACAGCATATAAAAGCTTTATTGGAATGCAACCTATTCCAGTTGTTTATGGAATGACCATTGGAGAATATGCCATGATGATCGCCGGAGAAAGATGGCTTAACCCCTTAGCCAATTTGCAACACGATTATTATAAAACAGCTGCAAATTCTAAAGATACCAGCTTTCATTTTTTAGTGATTAAATGTGGCAACTATACACATGAAAGCAAATATGTTTTACCAGTTAAGCCTTCTCCTAATTTA
>REAV01000026.1 GCA_004294465.1 Sphingobacteriia bacterium
GATGCAATTAAGGAAGCTACTGATGCAGGAATTGCTTTAGTAGTATGTATTACAGAAGGTATTCCTGTGCAGGATATGGTCTCTGTAAAAAATTATTTGCTGGGTTCTAAAACCCGTTTGATCGGACCAAACTGCCCTGGCGTTATCACTGCAGGTGAAGCTAAAGTAGGCATCATGCCTGGCTTTATTTTCAAACCTGGTAAAATAGGCATTGTTTCAAAATCTGGAACCCTAACATATGAAGCTGCTGATCAAGTAGTAAAAGCTGGATTAGGCATCAGCACAGCTATTGGAATTGGTGGAGATCCTATTATAGGAACCCCTACTAAAGAAGCAGTAGAATTATTAATGAATGATCCTGAAACAGAAGGCATCATCATGATTGGTGAAATTGGTGGAAGCATGGAAGCCGAAGCTGCAAGATGGATCAAAGACAATAAAACCAAACCAGTGGTAGGATTTATTGCTGGTCAAACAGCCCCTCCCGGACGCAGAATGGGTCATGCAGGCGCAATTGTAGGTGGAGCAGAAGATACTGCAGAAGCTAAAATGAAAATTATGGCTGAATGTGGAATTGAAGTTGTTGCAAGCCCGGCAGATATTGGCAAAACCATGGCTGCTGCATTAAAAAAATAAGCTTAACCAAATGTTAATACTGATCCCGAAGCTCAACACTTCGGGATTTTTTATGAAATCTAAGTTTCAAGTACATCTTAGCAATTATCTTTATTTTCTTTAATTAATGATTATGCACAAAGTTTTTTCTTTTTTATTATCTGCCCTTCTTTTTTCAATAAATATTCATGCTCAAAAAACCATTATTCCTTTTGAAAAGGAATGGAAAGAAATTGACAGTTTAATACAGAAGAAGAACTTACCGAAATCTGCCTTAAACAAGTTAAGCCTTTTGAAAGATTTAACCATTAAAGCCAATTTAGCTGACCAAACTATTAAATGCTTATTGTATCAATTGAGCTTAGAAGAAACGCTTGCTGAATACAATCCTAACATAACAATCAATGGAATCAACAATCTATTGAAAAAAACCACTAACCCTATTCAGCAAGCTATCCTTCATAGCATTGTAGCAAAGAATTATTTACGGTATTTTAAAGAAAATAGATATACTATTATTACTAAGAAACGCTTGCCAATAAATGACTCTACAGATATTCAGAATTTTACTGACAATCAAATACATACATCAATTCAATATCACTTTGAACAATCTTTGATCAATAAAGAATTGCTGCTTAAAACTCCCATCAGTCAATACAATGCATTAATAGTTGAAGGAAATGAAAAAACTTTTAGTCTATTTGATTTATTGGTTGATGAAGCCATTCAATATTATAGTGGCGATGATTTTGGCCCACCAGGTTTTAATCCTTCATTCGAATGGAGTGAGCCCAATTATCTAGCATCTGCAAAAATATTTTTAGACAAGAAAATAACCGATAAACAAACCGTTAATAAAAACTGGCGGGCCTTACAATTGTACCAAACTGTATTAGCAGCGCATATTGCAGATAAAGATCCATTCATCTTTGTTCGATTTGATCTAGATAGAATCATTTGGGTGAATAAAAAAAGTAAAGCATTAAATAAAAATGCTTTTTATGTAAAATCATTACAAGAAATTATCGATGCATATTCTAGTTGCCCCAATTCCATCAAAGCTTACTATATGTTGGCAGATGATGCAGTTACAAAAGCCTATTCATATGACCCATTTGGAGATACAAGTAAACGCAATCATTTTGAAATAGCATCAAATTATATAAATGAAGCAAAAAAGAAATACAGTGAAGTTGTTTATAATTCAAGTTATATATCGAGTTTATTAGATGAGATCAACAAAATTATATTATCAGCTACAGTGGAGAAAATAAATCAACCAGATAAGCCCTTTCGATTATTCCTCAATTATAGAAATACCGATTCAGTTTATGGAAGAATCATTAAACTGGATTCTCTTCAATTAAGAGAATCCTTTCAAAATGAGGATAAAAAATGGCAAGCAATGTTAAATATGCCAGTTATTCAAAGCTTTAAATACCATTTGCCAGCTGCTTCAGATCATCAAGAACATGCAGTAGAATTGAAAATAAATAGTTTACCAAATGGACATTATCAACTAATTACATGTAATAACAGTGAATTTAAATTAGGAAAAAGTTATTTATCAAATAGCCAATTTACTGTTTCGAATTTAACGTATATAAGAGATGGAGAAACAGATAACTATTATGTAAGAGATTGGGAAACCGGCAAACCAGTGGCTAACGCAAAAGTGAAAGTACTTACTGATGGAGCTGATAAAATGGAAGAAGTACTCTCAACCAGTACAGACGAGAATGGACAATTTATAGCAAAGACAGAAACCCGTCATGTCTATTTTGAAATAAAAAAAGATAAAGATTATTTGTTTAGTATCGAATATGAATGGCCCAAATATCATGATGAAGATGATTCAAAAGATGCTAAAGCTGATGAACAAAAATTAGAACAGGCCAATAAACAATTGATATTTTATACCGATAGAAGTATCTATAGACCTGGACAAATCGTTCAATTTAAAGGCATTTCTATAACGAAAGGAAAAGTTAAAAACTCAAGTAAAATATATACGCAAGCTGAGCCAGTGAGGATATTTATAAGAGATCCTAATCAAATGATTGTTGACTCAATTAAACTGAAATTGAATGAATATGGGTCGCTGTCGGGTTCGTTTACATTACCATTGAATGGTTTAACTGGTAATTATAAATTGGTGGCTGCTTATTTTAAAAATTCGAGTAAAGAAATAAAAGTTGAAGAATACAAACGCCCGAAATTTACTATATCATTCCAGGAAGACGAACGTGTTTATAGATACAATGACTCTGTTATTGTAAAAGGTTCTGTAATTGCTATGGCCGGCTATCCTTTGAAAAATGCATCGGTCAAGTATGTGATCAGTGAAAATACTCAGTTAAAAGCAGAACCCATCCAAAAAAGAAAAATGTATATAGAAAAAAATTCTGAACCAAGTGAGATGGCAACTGGAGAGATTAAATCCAATGACAATGGCGACTTTGAAATTGCTTTTAAAACCTTACTAAGAAGTAACCTATCGGAAAAGCCAATTAGTAATTATACTATTGAGGCAAGTGTTACCGATATAAATGGAGAAACACATACACAAAATAAAACAATTATTGCTTCTAACATTCCTTTGCAACCAAGTATAAAAGCACCTGTTGCAATGAATAGAAATAAAATGAATACCATCAGTGTTAAAGTACTGAATATAAAAGAGGAAAATATTGCCAGTACTGTGAAAATAGCGCTATACAAAACTGAACAGCCCAATTTTATTCATCGAAAAAGACTATGGCAAAGGCCTGATCAATATTTATTGACCGAAAATGAATATCGCCAAATTTTTCCTTACGATGAATACAATAATGAGTCAGACAAAAATAGTTGGCCTTTAAAACGAATTGCTTTAATTGATTCGATTATTTTAACCAAGGATAAACCTAGTATAACAATAAAAGAAAATACCATTGAATCGGGGGTTTATAAAATAATTGCTACAACTACCGATTCATTCGGAGCAACATCAACAGACGAACAGTTTGTACAGGTTTATGATCCCAAAGAATCACAAATGGGTATTAAAGAAATGTATTTTACTGATCAACCAGTTATCACCGTTAAGCCTAATGATACAGCCCAATTGATCACAGGGTCGAGTATGCCTAATTATTATGTGATCAGAAAAATCAATTCATTAAACCCTGAACTAAATGAATTGTTTTTTTTACAAAAAGAAGGTATAGAGTCATTAACAATTGTACCAACAGAAAAAGAAAGAGGAAATATTTTTGTTACGGATGCATTTATTCTGAAAGGTCAATTTTATACAAACCAGTATAAAATTGAAGTTCCTTTTTTGAACAAACAATTAAAACTGAACTATGCGTCTTTTAGAAAAATAAATGAACCAGGTTCAAAAGCAACACTAACTGTAACTGTAACTGGCCTGGACAGCAGTACAAATAAAGCAGAATTATTAACAGGGATGTATGATGCCAGCTTAGATGAGTTAGAACAGTTTTTCAAATGGAAAATACCTGAAATCTGGAATTCTTTAGATAAAATCCGTTTGTTTAATGCTAAAAATGATGGCATAACTCGTGATTCTGATTATTCCACATATAGCTTACGTTATGGCTTAGGAACTACTAGAATTGAGTATATAAAAAATATACTAGGCACAAAAGGCTGGGATTTTTGGAAAAAGAATGATCAATACTTTGACTATTCTGGAATAAGACGCACTCAAGTCAAGTATTATTATGATAAAATATCCAGTGAACATGAATTGGAAAATAGCAAAGCAGCAATGGTTGAACAATTAGTAGATAAAAGAAGAGTGTTAATTGGCAACTTAAATAATACAAGCACCAATGATACCAGGAAAAACTTTAATGAAACTGCCTTCTTTTTTCCACAATTATTACCTGATAGTACAGGAAAATATCAATTTAGTTTCTCTTTCCCAGAATCTTTAACCAAATGGAAATGGATAAGTCTGGCACATACCAAGGACCTCGCATTCGGATTGAATTCGGAAGAAATCATTACTCAAAAAACCTTAATGGTTCAACCCAATGCCCCCCGTTTTATGCGTGAGGGAGACAATATGGAATTAAGTTCTAAGATTGTAAACCTGAGTAATAAAGAATTAACCGGCACTGTTAGTTTAGCATTAATTGATGCAACAACCAATCGTTCTGTAGATGGCTGGTTTCAAAATGTATTCCCCAATCAATATTTTACTGCTGAAGCTGGTCAATCGATAGTGGTTAAATTTCCTATTCAAATTCCTTTTAGCTTTAACAAAGCCCTTACTTGGAGGATTATTGCTAAAGCAGGTGACTATAGTGATGGAGAAGAAAATACGCTTCCCGTCATTACCAATCGTCAACTGGTTACTGAAAGCTTACCAATATTTTTAGAAAAAGATACCTCTGTTCAACTCAATTTTACAAAATTATTGAATGCCAATAGTGCTAGCTCAACCAATCAATTACTTAGTGTAGAATATACTTCTAATCCTTTATGGAATGTGGTTAAGGCTTTACCTTATTTAATGGAATCAAGCAATGAAAGTACCGATCAATTATTCCATCGATTCTATGCCAATCAATTAGCTGCTTTTATTATTCAAAAAAATCCTATCATACAATCGGTTTTTGAAGCATGGCGAAAAGACAGTAGTTCACTCAGAAGTAATCTTGAAAAGAACACTGCACTCAAACAAACATTATTGTCTGAAACACCCTGGGTATTGCAATCTGCCAATGAATCGGATCAACAAAAAAGAATAGCTCAATTATTTGATGCAGCGAAATTATCTACCGAATCAAATGACTTAATTGAAAAATTGAGTCAATTACAATATGAAGATGGTTCATTTCCTTGGTTCAAAGGTGGAAATCCCGACGAATTTATTACCAATATCATTCTAACTGGTTTGGGCAAATTGAAAAAAATTGGTGCCATTGATCCTGGAACTGCTAATCAGGTAAACACAATTATAGAGAATGCGTTAGACTTTTCAGATAAAAGTATCGAAAAGGATTATCAGTATTTATTAAAGCAAAAAATAGGCCTTTCCAAAGCAGTTCCCAATTATCGTCAATTGAACTATTTATTCATGAGAAGTTTTTATAGAGATATTCCATTGAAATTTCCGAAAGCGCAACAATATTTTTATCAGCAAAGCAAAACCAATTGGAATAAACTGAATACCTATTCACAAGGCATGCTTGCATTAATTTCCAGCAGAAATAATGAAAGGGCTTGGGCAGTAAAGAATATTTTACCATCTCTTTTAGAAAATACCATCATCAATAGCAAACAAGGAATGTATTGGAAAAACCAAATGACGCAATATTGGTATTCCAGTCCTATTGAATTCCAAAGTATGATGATCAATTGCTTTAGTGAAATCAATCAAGAAGAAAAGAATAATCTATTCAGTTCTTCAATAAATAGCATGAGAACTTGGTTGATTTTAAACAAACAAACCAATCATTGGAATACCAGTGCAGCAACAGCAGAAGCTTGCTATGCATTACTCTTAAATGTTTCATCAGGAATGAAAAATTTAAGCAACAAAAAGGAGGTTCAAATTAAAATGGGCAAATTGACCTTTAATAGTCTGAATGAGCAAACAGAAACCGGTACTGGTTATTTTCAAAAAACAATTGAAGGAGAGAAAATTGTTCCTGAAATGGGTAATATTCAATTAAGAGTAACCGAACCGAACAAAATGGGCAATCAAAATCAACCAAGCTATGGAGCTGTTTACTGGCAGTATATAGAAGATTTAGATAAAATCGCCAAAGCAGATGGCCCACTTTTACTAACTAAACAAATCTTTGTTGAACGTATCGTTGAAAATAAAAAATCATTAGTGCAGGTAAATGACAATGATGAAATTCAATTAGGCGAAAAATTAGTAGTTCAATTAAAAATACAATCAGATAGAGACATGGATTATATTCATGTAAAAGACCTAAGAGCTGCTGCAATGGAGCCTTTGAATGTATTAAGTGGAAACAAATGGGAAGACAGATTGGCATACTATGTAAGCACAAAAGATGTAAGCAGTAATTTTTATATTTCCAATTTACCAAAGGGAAATTTTACATTGAGTTACGAAATGAATGCTACACAAATAGGTATTTTTTCAGTTGGTATTGCATCTATACAAAGTATTTATGCACCAGCATTTAATAGTCACTCCAATGGAATAAAAATAAGAGTCAAAGAATGATCAAGGTTGACTATATCATTATAGGGCAAGGAATCAGTGGCAGCTTTCTGAGTTGGAATTTATTAAAAACAGGCAAGCAAGTGCTAGTGATTGATCAATCTATCTCAAACACTGCTTCGAAAGCAGCTAGCGGAGTTATTAATCCTGTTACAGGCAGAAGAATTGTACAAACCTGGGAAATAGAAACCCTTATGCCCTATGCGGTTGAAGCATATACCCAATTAGGCGATGAATTAGGAGCAACAGTAATTAATCAATGTAATATTCTCGACTTTCATGCTACACCACAAATGAAATTGGCTTTCGATGATCGGCTAGCAGATGATAATATTTATTTACGCAAACCAGTAAATCCCGATCAATGGAATGACTATTTTCATCCGAGTTTTGGAATTGGAGAAATCAATCCTTGTTGGTTGGTAGATATTCATGCTTTGTTAAATGGATGGAGAAAAAAATTAATTGATAGTAATTTATTACTCGAAGAAAAATTTGAATTATCCAATTGCATTATTGATACTGATCATGTTGAATACCAAAACTATCAAGCGCAAAAAATCATTTTCTGTGATGGCATAGCTGGTTTTGAAAATCCATATTTTCATTTACTTCCATATGCAGCCAATAAAGGCGAAGCAATTATAGCATCAATACCGGGGCTTCCGGATAACCATATATTCAAACAAGGAATTAGTATGGTACCTTGGAAAGAAGGCCTGTTTTGGATTGGCTCTTCCTATGAATGGAATTATTCCGATACACTGCCCACTGCAGCTTTTAAATTGAAAGTAGAACAACAATTAAAAAATTGGTTAAAACTACCCTACGCTATTGAAGAACATATTGCTTCGGTGAGACCTGCCAATCTGGAAAGAAGGCCATTTGTAGGAGTACATCCTCTACACCCATCGGTTGGAATCCTAAATGGAATGGGTACAAAGGGCTGTAGCCTTGCGCCCTATTTTGCAAGTGCATTGACCAAGTACCTTCTTGAAAATGCTCCTATTCATCCTTTGGCGGATGTTCAACGTTTCAAAAAAATTTTAAGCCGATAATTGATCACAAAAAATTAATATTGTGTTTTAAATACTAAACCGCTTAAAATGGGTAAACCTCCATCAGCCGTAAAAGAATTCGATAATTCTGCTAACACTACTCATTTGAGAATTCTCACTACAGAAGAAACGAAAGAAACCTATACTATTCCCTTACAGTATAGAAAGATGGAGAACCTACACATTGTTTTTTGGCTATTTAAGGATGTTGCCTGGTGTATGGGATGGAGATGGCTGGGTGTTACCATGATTATCCCTACGCTCATCATATCGATGGTAATAGCATATAGAACACGTAAATACGTGTCGGAATTAACCCATAATTTGGCTATAACCGTTTGGATCTCAGCCAATTCCTATTGGATGATCAGCGAATTTTTCCATTTTGATGCAATTGAAATTGGCTATGGTTTTACATACAAACATTTAGCATTAATCCCTTTCATTACGGGTATTCTTTTTCTGGCATTCTATTATTT
>REAV01000027.1 GCA_004294465.1 Sphingobacteriia bacterium
GCCAATATTTTTTACCACGAAGTAAGGGTTCCTACTTATCCCTTATTTGATTATCCACCCTATGAAGTTGCTTTGGCAAGTACCATGGTGGATGTGATCATTAATCATGATCTGGATTTATTACACGTGCATTATGCCATCCCACATGCTTCCGCTGCTTATATGGCCAAGCAAATTGTGAAACAAAAAAATGGCAGAAATATTCCGGTAATTACCACATTGCATGGAACAGATATTACGTTGGTAGGAAAAGACAAAACCTATGAGCCCGTAGTTACATTCTCCATTAATCAGAGCGATGCCATTACTGCAGTGTCCAAAAATTTAAGAGACGAAACCTACCATTCTTTTGCGATTGAAAAGGAAATTGAAGTGATTTACAATTTTGTTGATGTGAGTAGATTCAACAAAAAACCCATTGATCCATTTAGAAAAGTGATTGCACCCAATGGAGAAAAAATATTGATGCATGCATCCAATTTCAGGAAAGTAAAAAGAGTAGGTGATGTGATAGAAGTATTTGCTGCAGTTCAAAAAAAGTTATCAGCTAAATTATTAATGGTAGGCGATGGACCTGAAAGACCCGCCTGTGAAGAATTAGCAAGAGAATTAGGAATAGATGAACATGTACGCTTTTTAGGCAAGCAAGAGCAAATTGAAGATATTTTGGCAGTGAGTGATGTATTTTTATTGCCCTCTGAATACGAGAGTTTTGGATTAGCTGCCTTAGAAGCCATGGCTGCCAGATCAGTTGTAATAAGTACCAATGCGGGTGGATTAAGTGAAATTAATATTCAAGGAGAAACGGGCTATATGGCCGATGTAGGCGATGTTACTGCTATGAGTAAATACGCCATTGATTTATTAAGCGATGATGTTCTATTGAATAAAATGAAAGAAGCCGCTTACCAACAGGCGTTATTATTTGATATCAAAAATATCATACCGATTTACGAAGCTTTGTATGGGAGGTATTGTAGGATGGAGTGTGAATAGACTAGTTATTGATTATTGAGTTATTTGGAGGAAATAGTTATTTGTTATTGGTTGATAGTAGCTCCCGTTATTTCACCGTACTTTTTGTAGTGGTGCTTGTAGTATCATTTTTATTAATAGTATTACATACAAATAAAAGCCTACATGCAAAACCTCAATTTAAAACCTTCATTTACCCCCCCCCCGAAAAAATAGCATTAAAGTGTAAAAACAGCTATTTTGGAGTTTTAAAGATATCCTGTTTATTATTCTTAATATTAGCTATTATTGGTTGCAAGAAACTTGATAAACCACAAGAGGCCACTAGTCCAGAAAATGGTTTGTCAATAGAAAATAAGTTCTTTAATCTTCATCGATCTGCTAATTCTGAAGAAAATGCACTTATAGCATTTCTTCAGAGAAGAAATGGTAAAACCCATTTTGTAGAAGAAACTGTAAAACGCATTGGTTACCCACATTGGGATAAAATGTTTAAAATAAAAACAGGGAACACAAAAGATATAACCATACAGAGCACTAGTACATCTCAGACAAAAAACGCTACCAGCTCTGGGAGCTACAACACTTACTATGTGCCATTTGTAAGAGATTCTCAAAACCATGTAAATGCAACAATGGTTATTAATACAACACCAACGGACACTTCATTAGGTTATTTATGTGATTGGCAATATAATAATAAACCACATAGTTCTCCCAATGTTGATACAAGTGCAGAAAAATTCGCAATGTTCTTTATGATGATGAATAACAGAACTTTAGGCCATAAGGAGTTTGATATTACAGATCCAAGATTATTTTCTTCTCTGAAAGGTGGAGCTGCTATAAAAAGAATAGGCATAAGTAATAATAAAATAAATTCAGTTATAGGCAAATTAGATTTACCAATTTTTGAAGAATGCATTGAATATTATTTTTGTGGAAGTCTAGATTATTGTGCACAACGTGGGGGATGTGATTATAGAAATTGTTATGATAATACATCTTGTTGGCCTGCAATTATTTGTTGGCAATATTTTAGTTCCGGAGGTAGCAGTTGGTCTTATAGTTCCGGTAACAATAACGGAGGAAGTGGCGCTGGTGGCGGAACTGGTGGCTATGGAAATTCTGGTGATTTACCTCCGATAATTTGTGATAGTGAGCCTTCACAAGCATCAACACCTAATAAAAAAGTCAGTTCAACAATTATCTCGAATAGTTTGCCATGTAATCCATTTGTTGGGTGGGTGCCAGTAACAATTAATTTAGACCGACCTAGACCAAGAAGTAAGGCAGAATATAAACTGCCATACCAAAATAGATTACCAGAAGATAGCACAACAGATACTCAAGTTGCTAATACCTGTGTATTAAAAACGCTTGAATATATTTCAACATTTTTAGGAAAAAAGATACTTGTAAATGATATGCTTCCATGGGCTGCAACAAACCTTTATCCAGGCAAGTCTTTTCTTGAAGCTCTTCAAGAAGTGGTTTCGAATGGAATTCTATCAACAGATGTACCTGCACTTATTAATAATTTTTTTGATTCCATAAGCACTTTAAATACTGCTGAAAAAGTAAGACAATCTATTCAAGATGGCTACCCTATGTTTACTTACATAGTAATAAATGATCCAAATACAGGCTTGCCTATTACAGGGCATGCAGTAATGATAACAGGTTGGAATTCCGACATCAATGCACCATTTGAATATTTTGACCCTCTACTTGGAAGATATGTTAATACAACACTTGAGAATTTTCGTCAACCTATAACACAAATAAAACAAGTAAAATGAAAAAAATAATTTTAATAATGTTTTTTCTAGCATTTAGAAATCAATCAGCTTTCTTACAAACATCAATACAAAAGCAGTCTAATCAAGTAGTTGCTATTATCAAACAAGGTAAAATCGAAATAGTTAATTGTAATTTTATCTTTGATAATAAAGAGATAAAAAAAATTGAAATACTTGAACAAAGTGATATTATAAATGAATACCCAAATTTTAAAGGTAGAGTTGTTGTAAGGTTAACACCAATTGATAATACAATCATTTTAAATATACAGCAGATTAAGGATCATTTCAAACTAAAAAATAAAAAGTATATGTTTTTATTTGACGATGAGTTATTAAATGATTCTATACCTTTATATACGACCAAAAGTTTTATTCAAAGCTGTACAATTAAAGAAATCGCAGATACAGTTAATATTATTTCTAAAAACTATGATATAAAAAAAATCGGAAAAGAAAAACGAGAAAAACAAAGTGCCCTAGACAAATACTTTTTCTCACAAAAAGCAGGCAATTAGCAACTAAAACTATCTTAATATATTAGAAATTTGATGGATGGAGGAATTTCGATGATGATAGCTAAATGGCTCTTTGAGTTATTGTTTAGGTATAAATTATCATTAAAACCATGGTATTTATTTTTTGAGAAGTATAATTGTTTCTAAGCGTCAATACTTTTCAAAATAATATCACAAACCTCCTTCAACTGCTTCACGCTAATAGTCAATGGCGGTGCAATTCTCAAACAATCGGGTGCAAATAAAAACCAATCGGTTACCAATCCGTTTTTTACACAACGATGAATAATTGATTGCCCTATTTCAGGAGTACTGAATTGCAAAGACATCCATAATCCAAAACAATTCGTTTGAATGATTGCGGGGTGTTTTAAATAGTTCAATAAAAATGCTTGCTTCTCTTTAACAGAAGCCAATAGATTTTCATCTATTAAAACCTCCAATGCTGCTTTGCCTGCTGCACAGGAAACCGGATGTCCACCAAATGTAGTGATATGGCCCAAAACAGGATCATGCGTTAATGTACTCATCATTTTGGTGCTCGATATAAATGCACCTAATGGCATACCTCCTCCTAAAGCCTTTCCCAATAAAAGTACATCAGGTACAATACCAAATTGTTCGAAAGCCCAGAGCGTGCCCGTTCTACCAAACCCAGCTTGTATTTCATCCAAAATCAATAACACACAAAATGCATCGCATTTTTTTCTAACCGCTTGTAGCCATTCTTTTGAAGGAGCTGTAATGCCGCTTTCTGCCTGCACCGTTTCCAATATAACACAGGCTGTGTTTTGATCAATTGAATCTAATAATGCTTCGCTTCCATATTCATGATGGTATATGTCGGGCAATAATGGCCTGAAAGCATTTCTCCAATATTCATCACCCATCAAACTCAAAGAACCCTGTGTACTTCCATGATAGGCATTTTTACAAGCAATGATTTTTGTTCTGTTGGTTATACGCTTGGCCAATTTCATGGCACCTTCTGTTGCTTCGGATCCACTATTGGTAAAATAAACACAGTTCAAACTTTCAGGTAAATAGCTGGTTAATAGTTTGGCATAATTTACTTGCGGACTTTCAATAAATTCTCCATAAACAATCACATGCATATAAGCTGCTGCTTGATCTTGTACCGCTTTCACCACTTTAGGATGACTGTGACCAATATTGCAAACACTAAAGCCGGAAATTCCGTCAATGTATTGCTTGCCTTCTTTATCCCATAAATAAATACCAGCTGCACGCTCCATCTCAATTCCGATCGGTTTTTCAGATGTTTGCGCTATATGTTTTAGGAACAATTGCCGATTATTCATAGATCAAACTTATAATAAGATTATGAATTCACGAATTTGCGTATTTTCGATTAACCCAAAAACTCAATAACCCAAAAAATCTTATCTCATATCTTATATCTCATAATTCATATCTCTTAATTCTTAATTCATAATTCTGCTATGGCAACCATTTTACCCGTTTTAGGCAAACACCCTCAATTTGGTACCGAATGTTTTATTGCTCCTAATGCAACCATTGTAGGAGATGTGGTAATGGGCGATGCATGTAGCATTTGGTTCAATGCGGTCATTAGAGGCGATGTTCATTATATTAAAATGGGCAATAAGGTAAACGTACAAGACGGGGCTGTGATTCATTGTACCTATGAGAAAAACCCTACAGATATTGGCAATAATGTATCGATAGGACACAATGCACTGGTTCATGGATGTACTATTCATGACAATGTGCTCATCGGCATGGGATCGATTGTAATGGACCGTTGTGTAATACATTCAAACTCCATTATTGCAGCTGGGGCTGTTTTATTAGAAGGAACGGTTGTTGAAGAGGGAAGTATTTATGCTGGTGTTCCAGCCAAAAAAGTAAAAGATGTATCACCTGCGATGATTCATGGTGAAATAGATCGGATTTCGAATAATTATGTGAAATATGCCTCCTGGTTTGAAGACTATAATCACAATTTTTTGAAATAAGCACCCAAAAATTGCGTTATAAATGCATTAACTTTAACCTTCCATGCAAAAAAAGCTATTGATATATTGTTTAGTAATTGTTCTGCTTTCTTCTTGTAAGCTCTTGGGGCTTGGAGGTAAGAATGGTTCTGGTTCAGCTAAACAAGATAGCGGTTGCCCTACTACCGGCAGAAATGTTGGTGCAGAAAAGTTATTGTCTGAAAATAATAAAGAAAAGAAAGCGCCCAAATACACCAAGGATAAAACCTTGATTTATCAATAAGTTTTATCTTCCATCGTATCTAAAATGGTGAGATAACTTACATAGCGATCTTCTGCAACTTGTCCAATCCCTACTTCTTTTTTGATGGCACAACCTGGCTCATTGGTATGCATGCAATTATTGAACTGACAATTCACCAATAGTTTTCGCATTTCTGGAAAATAATGAGAAAGCTCTTGTTTACTAATATCAACAAGCCCAAACTCTCTAACACCTGGTGTATCAATTACTTGACTATTGGCATCTAAATCGAACATTTCTGCAAAAGTGGTTGTGTGCAAACCCTTTCCACTCCACTCACTTACCGATTGAGTTTTTAAATTGAATTGTGGGAATAAATGATTGATCAAGGTTGATTTTCCTACTCCACTATGTCCACTTAATAATGTGGCATTATTATGTAAAAGTTTACTCACCTGATCAAGTCCTTCCTGATTTTGTACACTGGTTAGAATCACTTGATAACCAATTGCCGTGTACATTTCATACAATTGCTCAAATCGTTCCATTTCTTTTTTGCCATATAAATCTGCTTTATTAAAAACAATGATGGCAGGTATATGATGCGATTCACAAGAAATTAAAAATCGATCGATAAACCCTTGGGAGGTTTTGGGCTCTTTCAAAGTTGCAAACAACATACTTTGATCGAGATTAGATGCAATAATATGATGTAAGTGTTTATTATGCGGAGACACCCTTGCCACATAATTATTGCGCTCATAAATTTCATTGATGATGGCAGACTCCTCTTCTATTGTTTCAATCTCCATTTCTATAAAATCACCCACAGCAATAGGATTAGTAGAAGTAATTCCATCAATTTTGAAAATACCCTTTGCCCTGGCTTTGTACATTCTGCCATCGGTGCTTTTGGCAAGATACCAGCTCCCTGTAGATTTATAGATTTGCGCTTTCACTGAGCACGAAGATAAGGCAGTTGAGTTTTTCGTTAAGTTTTAACCTGACTTAAACAAGGTTTGGTTCATCAAGAGCCCATAAAAGACTCTAAAATGAATATCTTTGGCCAATGGGAAAATTTGCACATGACCAAATAGTGCCTTTTAAAGAGAGTGAATTGGAGAAAAAAGACCAGGTGGCCAATATGTTCAATAATATTGCATTCCGGTACGATTTCTTAAATAGATTACTCAGTGCTGGTATTGATGTTAGCTGGCGCAAAAAAGCCATTCGTGAAATTAAAAGCATTGAACCGAAAGTTTTATTAGATGTAGCTACGGGTACTGCAGATGTGGCTTTGCTCACTTATGAGATACTTCATCCAGAAAAAATAATTGGGATAGATATTTCAGATGGAATGTTAGATATTGGCCGCAAAAAAATAGCCAATAAACAACTCGACTCATTTATTCAACTTCAAAACAGCGATAGCGAAAATATTCCTTATGCGAATGATTTCTTCAACGCTATCACGGTGGCTTTTGGAGTAAGGAATTTTCAACATCTCGAAAAAGGTTTAGTAGAAATGTACCGAGTACTGCAACCTGGAGGCAAAATGGTGGTCTTGGAATTTTCTAAACCAAATGCTGGAGCTTTTAAACAGTTTTACACTTTTTACATGAATTACATCACCCCAAGTATCGGAAAATTATTTTCTAGTAATAAAGATGCTTATCAATACTTGAACGACAGTGTTCAAGCATTTCCTGAAGGGGAATCATTTTTAAAAATCATGAATGGAGTAGGATTTACCCAAACTTATTTGAAAAAGCTTAGTTTCGGAATATGCACTATTTATTGCGGAAGCAAATAGTTCTCCTTTTTTTGTTCCTTCTAGGGATCATTGGGCGAACGCTTGCCCAAAAGGAATTATATAGAATGCATAGAGAAGATCAGCCTTATTATTTTGGAATTACCCTGGGGTACAATAGTTCTTATTTACACTTGTCTAAATCGCAACAATTCATTCAAAACAATGATACCATTTTAGTTGCCGAACCAGGTTCCAGTGGCGGTATCATTATGGGATTATTGGCTACTGCCAGGCTGAATGACCATTTCCAATTTCGGGTTAACCCACAATTGATTATTGGCGGGGCGAGATCGATTAATTACGTTTTAGGAAAAACCATGACTGGCGAGAGCAGCACGCAATTACAAAGTTTGCCATCTACTCTAGTGAGTTTTCCTTTTCAATTTAAATTCAACTCAGATAGAATTGGGAATTTCAGAACATATATACTAGGAGGCTTAAAATATGATATAGATTTATCCAGTAATTCAGGTGCCAGAAATGCAGAAGATTTAGTCAAACTAAAAAGAGGTGACCTTGGTATAGAAGCTGGTATTGGATTTAATTTTTACTTGCCTTTTGTAACAGTGTCTCCTGAAATAAAGATTAGTTATGGTTTAGGCAATATACATCAATTGGATCCTGCATTAAAATATTCGAATGTATTGGATAGAATACAATCGAGAATGATAGTTTTTTCTATTCATCTAGAAGATTAAAAAATAAACTCTCTTCTGGCCATATTCCATCTAACACCTCCACTGATAATGGTTGCATCTGGTGTTTCGCCCGTTAATTGTGTTTTATACGATCTTCGATTAAAAGTAAAATCGATGAACAAATTTTCTGCTATTTCATAAGATGCTTGTAATGTAATGAGTAAACAATTAGCTTGGTTACCACTGCCTACTTCCAAATTTTCACTTCGGACTCTAGTTGTATAAGACCTCATTGGATTAGCTCCAAAATT
>REAV01000001.1 GCA_004294465.1 Sphingobacteriia bacterium
AAACCTATCCTCCTTCAAGTTCAAATCATATATTTCTTTCTCTCTTCCTTCAATTGTATGATATTTTGCTTTTCCGATTCGTTTCCTAAAGTAAGGTGTTGGGTGAAGCAATCTTTTTTTCGATCTTGTTTAGAAACAAAGATGGCATTATCAACCGCATCCTGACCCATTTTTCTATAAGTAGTCCATTTACCACCAGTGATGGTAACTAATCTGCTTGGTGCAACCACTAAAGTATGATCTCTAGACAACAAGGCGGTGGAGCCTATATTGGTGGTTCTTACCAAAGGACGAAGCCCCACAAAAACACTTTTTACATCATTACGAGAAATAGAAGCAGTGGTATATCTATTGAAGTGTTCTAGGATAAATTCAACTTCCTCAGCAAGTGGTTTAGGTTCTATATCAATTATATGAATAGGCGTATCTGTTGTACCAACTACTATTTTATTTTGCCAAGGAACCGCAAATAAGACGCGTCCATCATCGGTTTTAGGAATCATCATGGCATGTGTTCCGGAAAAATATTTTGGGTAGCATTGATTACTGATTTTGCCTGAACAATATATTGTTTATTACTAATGGTGTCTTCCATTTCTACTCCAACAATCATTCCTTTTTCTTTTACAAATCCAGAAGCTTTTACATAGTTCAAAATAATAGCACCATGCTTAGTTGCTGTAACAGCCAAAGAAGTACATAAAACACTATCATTGAATTGACCATCGTAGTATAAAATTCCACCAACTAATTTTTTCGGATTGATAGCAGGCAGATGCTTTATCGTTTCCTTTTTATTCAACAATACCGTATTCCCTAAACTTAATTTTCCAGACAATAGATCATACATTTTCAGTCCAATACTATAATAGATTTTTTCCCACCAACTAAAAACAGGAACAATAAATGGTTGTATAGAAGTAAGATGGGGTGCATTTTTTAATAACCATCCCCTTTCGCGTAATGCTTCTCGAACTAATTTAATATTTCCTTGTGCTAAATACCTTACTCCACCATGAACTAGTTTAGTAGATCTGCTCGAAGTGCCCTTACCAAAATCAAATTGTTCAATTAATAGCGTGCGATAACCCCGCGAAGCAGCGTCAACAGCTGAACCTAGCCCTGTTGCACCTCCTCCAATAATTACGATATCAAATTCGGGCTGCTCTTTTAATTGAGCCAACATATTTTCTCGCTGCATGCTATGGCATTATTTAAAATAATTCATCTGGATTGATTTGTAAAAATTCATTGAAGGAAATTCCTGTATCACCTATGAGCAACATCTTTTTTATTGGATACAAATTACTTAAAGTATTCATTCCTTTGGTGGATGTGCCAAATGAACTTTTTACTTCTAACGCAATTAAAGCTCCATCTTTTTCGAGTACAAAATCTACTTCTTCATTTTTTTCTCTCCAATAAAATAGATTCATCTTTCGGTTGATAGTAGCATTTATTAAGTGTGCTCCAACAGCAGATTCTACCATTCTACCCCAAAATGAAGGTTCGGCAATGCATTCATTTTTAGTTTTATTTATTTGAGCACTGATCAATGCCGTATTGTGTACTTGAAATTTAGGGCTAGAAGATCTTTTACGAATAATATCGCCCGCAAATTTTTCAATACCAGATAATAATCCTGCAGAATGCAATAAATTAAGATAATGGCTTAATGTAGTTGTATTACCAGCATCCTGTAATTGACCAATCATTTTTGTGTACGATAAAATCTGTCCTGAATACAAGCAACCCAACTCAAATAATTTTTTCATGAGTGCAGGCTTATCAATTCTTGTAAGCATTAAAATATCTTTCGATATGCTGGTTTCAATTAATGCATTCAATAAATAATCTTTCCATCTTGCTTCATCTTCTATTAATGGAACAGCGCCAGGGTAACCGCCATACCAACAAAAATCATCTACCGAAAATCCAAACGCATTTTTCATTTCCAAAAAACTCCAATGACCCATATAAATCATTTCGAATCTACCAGCCAATGATTCTGTTAAACCCTTTTGAATCAGTAGTCTTGACGATCCAAGTAAAATCAATTTAATATTGCACTGTGTGCTAGTATCTTCATCCCACAATAATTTCACTGTTTCACTCCATTGATTAATTTTTTGAATCTCATCTATTATTAATACAAATTCAGCTGATTGCAGTTGTTCCATTTTTACCCTAGCGGTATCCCATTGTTGTTTAAGCCAACTGTTACTCCCCATTGAAACAGCATCTGCGGATACAAATAAAAAGGGTATCGTTAAAGTAGAAGAAACTTGTTGTACCAAGGTGGTTTTACCCACTTGTCGGGGACCAGTAATTACCTGAATGAACCTTCTTGGTTCTTGTAATCTATT
>REAV01000089.1 GCA_004294465.1 Sphingobacteriia bacterium
TTGCTGTTTGGCTTTTACATTAAACACATTTGCCCAACAAAAACCAGTTTATCCAGAGTCTTTACTCATCACTCCTGAGAAATCGAATTTCGAAAAAACTTCAACCTATACAGAAGTAATGCAGTTTCTCAATACCATTCAACCTATGAGCCCAAATATGTTTATGGGATCTATAGGAAAAAGCACATTAGGTAAGGATATACCGATGGTGGTATTGGCAAACCCAAAAATCAGTTCTCCAGAAGAAGCAAAAGCTTCAGGCAAACCGGTGGTTTATATCCAAGCAAATATTCATGCAGGTGAAATTGAAGGCAAAGAAGTTACAATGATGTTGATGCGCGATATTTTATTGGGCAACAAAAAAGATTTACTCAATAACCAGATCATCATTTTCGTACCAATATACAATACCGATGGCAACGATAAAATGGCTAAGGGATTAAGACCTTCACAAGAAAACAGTCCATTGGAAACAGGAGAAAGAGAGAATGGTCAAGGGCTTGACCTCAACAGAGATGGAATTAAAATGGAAGCTCCTGAAACCAATGGAATGATACAAAACATTCTCAACGCATGGGATCCGCAGATGGTGGTAGACCTTCATACTACCAACGGAACATGGCATGGCTATTCACTTACATGGGCACCGGGTTATTTATCATCAGGAGAAAAAGGGCCTTATGAATATACCAATAATACCATCCTCCCATATATAACCAATCAAGTAAAAACAAAAAACGATTTATTCTTTGGACCATTTGGTGATTTCAATACCAGAGAAGGATGGCCAGTAACAAAATTTTATACCTATAATCATCATCCGCGTTATATCATCAATCAAATTGGATTGCGCAATCGCATGAGTATCTTAAGTGAAGCATTTGCACATGAACGTTTTTATCAGCGAATCAATTCAACCTATCGATTTGTGGATGAAATTCTAACTTACTGCAACAACAATGCTTCAACCATTATCCGAATCAATAAAGAAGCAGAAACCAATGCTATCAATCGAGTAATCAATGAAGCAGGCAAAGTAAAAAAAGGAGTTCGATTTAAAATGGTTCCTACTGCTCAACCATTGAATCATTTCAGGACCTATGATTATGAAAAATATACCAAGGCCGATGGAACTACTTCGCTCATCAAAACTGGGAAAATAGAACATTACGATAATGTGGCTTATTATGCCGATTTTAAAGACACGGTGAATGCCACTTTACCAAGAGGATATATCATTCCAGCGGCAATGGCCAATATTGCAGAACACCTTAAAAAGCAAGGCGCAAAAGTGAGCATCATTGAAAAACCACAAGTATTTGAAGGGGAAAGTTTTTTGGTGGAAAAATTTAATAAATCTCCCCGAAAATTTGAAGGGCATAATATGGCGTCGGCAGAAGGTAAATTTATTGCAAAAGAATTTACAGCAGCAAAAGGAGACTTCTTGGTTGATTTGGCGCAGCCTTTATCGAATTTGATTTTTTATACACTAGAGCCTCAATCCGATGATGGTTTATTGGTTTGGAATTTCTTTGATGCCTATTTGGAAGAAAATAATATTGCCACACAACCTGTAGAATTTCCAGTGTTCAAATACTTTAGCATAAAAACAACGAATAAAAAGAAAAAATAGGCTTTACTAAATTGTATCTTGCAACTATGTCAAAAGCAACATCAACAAAAAAAGAACAACCCATCATTTTAATTACCAATGATGATGGAATAACTGCACCAGGAATCAAAGCATTAACAGAAGCTGTACAAGGTTTAGGAAAGATTGTAGTAGTAGCTCCTGATAAGCCACAAAGTGGAATGGGGCATGCCATTACCATTGGCCATCCGCTTAGATTACAGAAAGTAGCACCAATTGTAGAAGGAGTTGAATCATGGAGTTGCAGTGGCACACCAGTAGATTGCGTAAAACTATCAGTAGATAAAGTGTT